>JAQNCM010000552.1 GCA_029237615.1 Mucilaginibacter sp. | reverse complement strand
CATCCGCGGCTGCGCGCTCCGGCCCCGACGGCGGGGGCCCGCCACGACCGCCATCTTTCGGAGACCCGGCCGTACCGGGGTTTTCAGAATTCGCCATGGGAGTTTCCTTCGGGAAAAGCCGTGCTGGGATCGCCCGCCCTTGAATGCATCGACACGCTGATGCTGCAATGCAGCAACAGCGGGTCAATCGTCAGCCCCCCCTTCGAGTTCCTGCGCTCTGCTGAATTTCACGCACGCAGCGGGCGATCGTAATGCGCCTCGGAGGCCTCCCCCTGGCGCGACAGCGGCGTTGCCATTCCAGGCGCTGGCGGCCGCAGAAGCGCGGCGAGCGCGGTCAGCGGGGATGGATTGTTTCCGGGACCTGCTCGGGGATCGCGGACGAGCCAAACTCTGCCCGCCCGACCTCTACGCCAGCCGTAGACGAGCTTCGCCGCGACCGCGTCCCGGATTGTCCCCCAAATCAGGGCCGCACTAGCTGCCCTCTCGCTCTCGCGGCGGAAATCCGGCCCCCTCAATCCGTCGCTCGACGATACCTGCGATAGTTGCACTCAATGAGTCGTCGCCGTGAGGCTTCGTGGCTCCAAGTGAGATCACCAACGGAAGTGCGCGACCTTCCGATCCGGCCGCCTGATCAATGACGGCTCGCGGCTGCGTTCCCTTCAGCGACAGCCATAAGTGATCGAGCGGCGCGCGCTGCGCCGCCTCGGCTCAGGTCGTGTCAAGGGTCTCCGCGGCGTCGAGAATGGCGGTGTGGTGGCCCTCTGCGCCCCAGGCGACGATTTGGTCGATGAGCGGGACAAGGGTTCGCCCGAGGTGCGTGAGACCATATTCGACTCGCGGCGGGACTTCAGGATAGGCCGTGCGCCAGATCAGTCCCCGTCCGACGAGCTCTCGCAATTCCCGGCTGAGCGTCCGCGGCGTCACTGGCCGCCCATGGCACGCAACGACAAGCGATCTGTTCAGTCCCCCAAATCGCGTCGCCTCTTAGGAAAGCACCCAAAGGATCCGCAGCTTATACTTCCCGCCGACCAGCTCATTGAAGGCGATCAAGGGGCAGCGCGGCCGCTTTTCCATCTTTCATCCTGGGAACGACTGATCGGGTCAGTATCTATTTTGACCGTACTTCCAATTCCGTATCAAGGCGTCTACGTGCGTCGGGCGGGGATTTTCCCGAAGGAGGCCCACCGATGGACACTTTGGAGATCATCGGCGCGCCACAGTCCGTCTTCGTACGTACGGTGCGTTTGGCGTGCGAGGAAAAAGGGGTCGCTTACCGGCTGATTTCGGCCAACCCCCACTCCCAGGCCGTACTGGCGATCAACCCATTCGGGCGGATTCCTGTTCTGCGCCACGGCGACGTCACCCTCTTCGAGTCTCGCGCGATCACGACCTACGTCGATCAGGCCTTCGGCGGCCCAGCGTTGCGTCCATCCGGAGCGGCCGAGTGCGCCCGTATGGAGCAGTGGATCAGCGCCCTGAACGCTGAAATCCTGCCGACGTTTGTGGCGTACACCCGCGCCAACTACCGGCCGACGCTGTCAGACGGATCGCTGGACAGGACCGTGATTGACCCGCTCTTGCCGAAGGTCCGACGCCATATCGAGTTGCTGGCGGAGACCGTCAGCACGACCCATCACCTGGCGGGGTCCCATTTCACCCTCGCGGACATGGGGTTGATGCCTATGCTCGCCTATTTGCGAGGCCTGCCCGAAAGCGGCGGGATGGTCCTGGGGGCCCGGGCGCTGGCCTCCTATTTCGAGCGACATTCTCTGCGGCCCAGCTGGATCGCGACGGAACCGCCCCCGATGAGCGAGCTCGCGCGATAAGCGGATACGACCCTGCCTGCCCTTCGACGGCAGCAGGCGGTTTCAGCTGCCAACGGCGCGGACTTTCTGTTTCAGGTACAAGTCCAAGTAAGCCCAACGCGTCTATGCTGTTCACCCGAAGCAGCGTTCTTGGCGCGGCTCGCAGGAGTCCTCATGTGAGTAGGCAAATATGTGCTGCGGAACTGATTCAGAGGAGGTAGGCGCTCGCCAGGAGTAGAAGCCCTGCCCCGCCTAAGCCCAGGGAGCCGAACCAGAACGCGCGCTTCCGGGTGATGATGGCGACGGTGCAGATAGCGATCGCGATCTCGAGCAAGGTCGCGGCGGCAGTTAACCAATGGTGGCGAGCCTCGTGCCGGCGGCTTGCAGCCAGGAGCTGGTCGCGCTCGGTCTGCATGCCGCTGGCCTGCCGGGCCACGCTGTTCTGCTTGCGCACATCATCGGCGGCGACCGCCTTGTAACGCGGCGCGTTCGGGCCGCCGCCGTCTGCGGCCAGGCCGTAGAGGTGCTTCTTCAGACTATCGGCCTGGTACTCAGCCCACAGGTCCGTGGCGCGGTCTTGCGCCAGCACCGCCTCGCTGGAGGCGGTGATCGCCCCGCCCGCTTCCAGCGTCTCCAAGCTGCCCGCAGCGGCGGCCAAAACCGCCAGAACCGCGATCGTGATGGACACGCGGGAAATGAAGGGGTCGCCAGCATGGGCGGCGTGCTCGGCGTGCTCGCGGTGCTCATGGGCATCGAGCGCTGGATCGAAACTCATCCAAGATAACCTTTGCTTCTCTGCGTCGCGGCATGCGGCGAGGCGACGTTGGGGTTCGATATCGCCCGGGCACGTGAAGGGCCAGCCCTGCCGCGGGCCGGCTCTCTGTCGCCAGGGTCGCATTCGCCTTCCGACCTTGGGCGCACGGGTCTGCAGCGCCGAAGGGCCCGCGTTGGAATTCGCGCGACCGGTTGCATCAGTGCGCGTGTTCGGTTGGCGTGTCCTGCCGCGAATGCGCAGCCGAGTCTCCTGGGCGGCGCCACGGCGGCGGTCGCCCAGGAGG
>JAQNCM010000068.1 GCA_029237615.1 Mucilaginibacter sp. | reverse complement strand
TAAAAATGCGATATTACTACAGCCTGGCGATGTATACAACCGTACCGAACATAATAATTCCTTAAGCCGCATTATGGAATTAGGGCCATATAAATTTGTCAAGAACCGGTTTGATGATGTTACGCCTGATTCGGCTTTAATGGATGTTTATTATTTTTTGACGCCGCAAAAAAGAAAATCCTTACAGGTGGAGCTGCTGGCCAGGCAAACATCGGCAAACTATAATGGTTCGCAAATTAATCTGAGTTTCAGAAATCGTAATACTTTTAATGGCGCCGAATTATTTACCCTAACTTTGTTTGTCAGTAGTGATCTGCAATTTGGTGGCAGCAACAGAGGTTATAACGTTTACCAGTATGGTATTGCGCCATCAGTATCCTGGCCGAGATTTATTAGTCCCTTTAATTTTACCACCGATAACGCATTTATTCCGCGTACTATTTTAACAACCGGTTATACGTTGATTCAGCGCGTAAAACTGTATACGTTAAATTCATTCAATGCGTCGTGGGGATATCAATGGAAGCCAAGCCTCCATAAACAGCATACCCTGGATCTGATGGACTTTACCTATGTAAATGCCGCAAATGTTTCTAAACTTTACCAGGATAGTATTCAGCACACCCGCAACCCTGCCCTGGCGCATGTAATTAATAACCAATTAACTTTTGGGCCCAGCTATAGTTACCTGTATACAAATACCACCGAAGACTACAGGACCAATAACTTTTACTACATGGGTAAGGTAAGTTTATCCGGCAATCTTTACGGTATTCTTACCGGTGCCGATACTTTAAGTAGGAAAGTAAGGAAGCTGTTTGGCACCCCCTTTAACCAATACGTGAAATTGGAAAACGAATTTAGGTATTATCACAAAACCGGCCCTAACAGCAAGATTGCCGCCCGTTTAATGGTTGATGTTGGATTGCCTTACGGTAACTCTACTGTTATGCCTTATACACAACAGTTTTTTATCGGTGGACCAAACAGTTTAAGAGGTTTCCAGGCCCGCTCCATAGGGCCTGGTGCCTACAACCTGCCTGATGCACTTCGCCAAGGCACCAATTTCTTACCAGATGAATCTGGCGATATAAAATTGGAGGCTAACATTGAATACCGGCCCAAATTATTCAGCATAGTTGAGGGCGCTTTATTTGTTGATGCCGGTAACATATGGCTGTTACATGGGAATAGAGACCAGCCCGGAGCCGCCTTTGGCAAAAATTTCATCAACCAAATTGCCGCCGATGCAGGAGTTGGTTTACGTTTTAATTTAAGTGTATTAATTTTACGCACAGACGTAGGTTTTCCAATAATTGAGCCAAGCCTGCCGGCCGGGCAGCACATAGTAATAAATCAAATAGATTTTGGAAGCTCCAAATGGAGGGGGCAAAATCTGGTGTTTAATTTGGCAATAGGTTATCCGTTTTAATATTAATAATTATTTAATGTTAATTTATTATTAAATAACAGTAACGTTGATAAATGACTGCTTTTTGTTATCATTAATAACTTAACATTAACATCTGTAACAATTATATATCCTTGTTCTGCTATAGGCAGATTACCTATAAATTTCTTTATATTTAATTTGATATGCTGATTTAGTTTAACTTTATTAGCATCAGATATAATTGTTGATGTGCAGGTAACTCAAACCTAATAACATTTTTAATACTCAACCTGCTTCTTAATGAATCAGTCTAAAAAAAATAGGTCAATTATATTATCTTCTTTTTTTGTAATAACAGTCTGTTTAATTGTAATGACAGGCTGGATAGTTAAGGTACCGATACTTCAAAGCATAATCCCTGGTTTTAGAGCTATGAAGTTTAATGCCGCTTTATGCTTTGTTTTATTTGCCTGTGTCCTGTTGCTAACACAATATCCTATCTCTAAATATGGCAAATTATTATTTCTTACGCTATGCTTAACAGGAATTCTGATTAGTTTAATCACCTTATTGGAGGATTTACTTCATTTTAATACAGGTTTAGATCAGTTTTTTATAATCGATAAAACGATACCATCTCACCTATTTCGTGTTCCGGGACGTATGGCATTTAATGCTGCTCTCAATTTTATTCTTCTCGGGTTTGGCTTTTTAGCTTTAACTATTAAAAAACGCATTTTTTCTGTAATATCCCAGTACCTGTTTCAAACGGTAGCTATTCTCTCATTTATTGCGCTAATTGATTATTTATACGGGGCAACCTTATTCGGTGCACTCTTTTTTATAAGTTCAATGGCAACGCAAGCCGTTATCCTCTTCCTTATTTTATCGCTAACCGCATCCCTTTTAAATCCTTCAGTTGGCATTGCACGCCTGTTTACCGGGAAACAGGTAGGCAACCAAATGGCTAAAAGGCTTTTTACATTAATGATTTTAATGGTAATAGTTTTTGGATCATTGAGCATGCAATTTCATGAGCAGCATTTCCGGATGCTTTCAATGGAGACCGTTATTTCGCTGCTTGCCATCAGCTTTTTATTGATCAGCCTGCTGTTTATATGGAATACGGCTAACTGGCTTAACAAGATAGACGCGCAACGTTCAGATGCGGAGAAAAACATATTATTAATGAATGCTGGTTTGGAAAAAATGGTCAGCGAACGATCCGCGGAATTTCAAAAAAGCGAGAAAAAATACCGCTCGCTCATTGAGCAGGCTTCCGATGCTATTTATATACTGGACTTTAAGGGAAATTTTACCGAGGTAAATGCCAGTATGTGTACAATGATAGGCTACAGCAGCGAGGAATTGCTGCGATTAAATGTAGCTGATGTAATTGATCCCGAAGAGCTAAAGAGCGACCCGATAACAACAAATACTTACACAGGCGTGTCTTTTGTACGGGAAAGAAGGTATAGGCATAAAGACGGCCGGGTGTTTGTTGCAGAAATAAATGTTAAGATGTTTACAGACGACCGCATAATGGTTATTGCAAGAGATATTACCTACCGTAAAAAAATGGAAAGCGAAATAAGGGAAGCTGAGTTAAAATTCCGGACAGTCGCCGATAAATCAATGGTAGGCGTATATATTATCCAGAAAGGGAAATTCACCTATGTAAATCCCAGGTTTGCCGAAATTTTTGGTTATGAGCCGGCCGAACTGACTAATACTTTTCCGCTGGAAATTATAATAGCCGAAAGCCATCGGGCTATTACAACCGAACATGTAAGGAAGCGCATGACCGGTGAGATTGAAAGCGTTAATTATGAAGCAATGGGAAGGAAAAAGGATGGCACTCCAAACTGGGTGGAATTTTATGGCAGTAGGGTTATAATTGGGGACGAGCCCACAATTATAGGTTCAATGATTGATATAACAGAACGAAAAAAAGGAGAAGAAGAATTACGATCGTCTGAGCAAAAATACAAATTACTGTTTGAAAGCAATCCAATGCCGATGTGGATGATTGCAAAAGACGACCAAAGTATAATTGCTGTAAATGACGCTGCTGCAAAGCATTATGGTTATGAAAAAAGCGAGCTCCTGGCTATGAATACCAGGTCATTGCGACCCAAGGAAGATCTTGAGAATCAACTGGAAGGTTATAAATTGGATTTAGACATTTCTGATGACCATCGGATAGTAAGACATCTGAAAAAAGATGGAACGATCATGTATGTGCAGTTAACTTCTCACGATATTATTTTTAATGACAGATCCGTGAGACTTTCCTTAACAAATGATATTACAGAAAAGCTAAAAGCGGAAGATGCTCTAAAAAAATCAGAAGCTAACTTGCAAACAATATTGAAAACTACTGATACAGCCTACGCTTTGTTTGATACCGATTTGAGGGTACTGGCATTAAACCCGATGGCGATTGAATTTATCAAGGTGCATTATGGCCATGTTTCTGAAAAGGGTGATTTACTTAGCGACTTGTTTCCGACGGATAGACTTCTGGCATTTAAGAAGTCTGCTAAAGATGTGCTGAAAGGAAACAATATTAATTACGAAATTGATTATCCGACAGCTGATGGCAACACATTTTGGTATTATGTGAGAATGTTTCCTATCACTAATGATAATAAGGAGATATTGGGTATGCTGATGGGTTTATATGACATATCGGAACGAAAAAATGCAGAACAGGATTTGAAAAGTGCTTATGAAAAGATACAAAACCATGTCAATAGTATAAAAGATATGGCCTGGAAACAATCACACCTGATTAGAAGCCCGTTAGCCAATCTAAAAGGATTAGTGGCCCTACAAAAAGAAGACCCGAATGACACCATCGTATTTAACCATATCCAGAACGAGTTGGACAGGATGGATGCTATAATTATTCAGATGGCTGAAGAAGCATCTGGCCTTGAAAAAAAGCACTTAGCAGCTAATCTTAATAAAAAAGCTGATCTTTAAAACTTAATTAATCTGCAGATACGCCCGTCATACATATATCATGGCTGAAAAGAAAAACAAAAAGGCCTCCGTAAACAAAACTACCGTTCCCTTAAAAATTATTGATTTGCACGAGGATGGCTTTCATCCTTTGGTTGAGATAGTGGTCTTCGGTAAGCCGTTTACTGTTGTGTTAGATACGGGTGCTTCGAAAACGGCGTTTGATAAAGATACGCTGACAATTGCATTTGAGCACACAGTTCTTACTGTAAGCGACAGGCTTTCAACCGGGTTGGGTACAAACACCATGGCCTCATCAACGGCTATAATTAATGATCTTTATATCGGCGACTTGTTGATAGATGAATTTGAAGTAGCGGTATTAGATCTCTCAACAATTAACATTGCCTACCAGCAATTAGGCCACCCAGAAATTTTAGGTGTATTAGGCGGCGATATATTGATGAAATATAAGGCGGTGATTGATTATGGAAAACAAACGCTTACGCTGCAAAAGTGATGGAAAACTATTGGTTCCCTCTTGATGGAAACTAATTATTCAACAAACAAAAAAAATCCGTTTCCGGATGTTTTTTGTTTGTTGAATTATAAATCTAAGTGTCTATTCTCGCGTATTTGGCGTTCTTCTCAATAAATTCGCGGCGGGGACCAACTTCGTCGCCCATCAGCATAGAGAAAGTATGATCACATTCGGCGGCATTTTCAATGCTCGCCTGTTTTAAAGTGCGCCTGGCCGGGTCCATAGTAGTTTCCCATAGCTGCTCGGCATTCATCTCACCCAAACCTTTATAGCGTTGTATGTGCACGCTATCTTCTTTACCAGCACCTTTTAACCGCTGTACAGCAGCATCGCGTTGTTCGTCTGTCCAGCAATATTCAAACTCTTTTCCTTTTTTAACCTGGTACAGTGGCGGTGAAGCCACATAAATATAACCGAACTCAATAAGCTCCTTCATATAGCGAAAAAAGAACGTTAGGATCAACGTTGTAATGTGCGAGCCATCCACATCCGCATCCGTCATGATCACAATTTTATGATAGCGAAGCTTATTTATGTTTAAGGCCTTGTCATCCTCGGGAGTACCGATACTTACGCCAAGGGCAGTAAACATATTTTTTATTTCCTCGTTCTCATATATCTTATGCTCCATGGCTTTTTCAACGTTCA
>JAQNCM010000055.1 GCA_029237615.1 Mucilaginibacter sp. | reverse complement strand
CGGGAGCATATCTCGATAAAGACAATATTGTCATAAACACCTATAAACAACAATTTGAGATGTCAATTAACGATCTGGCCTTACAAGGTAAACACAACATTTACAACTCGATGGCCTCGGGTATTGTTGCCAAAGTGCTTGAGCTGCGCAATCCTTTGATAAGGGATAGCATGAGCAGCTTTAAAAACATTGAACACCGGCTGGAATCGGTTGGTAAGATATCTGGTATCAGCTTCATCAATGATTCAAAGGCCACTAACGTAAACTCCACCTGGTATGCGCTTGAAAGTATGACAAGCGATGTAATACTGATACTTGGCGGCGTGGATAAGGGTAATGATTATTCAATGCTTAAGGACCTTGTGAAGCAAAAAGTGAAGGCCATAGTTTGTTTGGGTAAGGATAACAGGCGCATCCATGAGGCTTTTGACGATTTAGTGGAAGTGATCGTTAACACATATTCGGCCCAGGAAGCAGCGCAGGTATCTTATCACCTTGCAAAAAAAGGCGATACCGTATTGCTTTCGCCTGCATGTGCCAGTTTCGACCTGTTTAAAAATTATGAAGACCGCGGCCGGCAGTTTAAACAAGCGGTGAAGGAGTTGTAGATGCGCGGATGTGCGGAGGTACAAGTGCAAAGTGGCTTACAAGGAAGCGGAAGAAACAGAATACTGGTTAAACTTATGCAAGCACGCAGACAGTTATCCTTTTGAGCAGATAATTTACGATGATATTCAATCAATTATAAAAGTATTAGGAAAGATAATTTCATCAACACATTAAAAACATTTTAATCATTTGCACATCTGCACATTTGCATATCTGCACATAACTAAGTGGCATGAACAAAATACTCAGTAACACAAAAGGAGACCGTTGGATATGGCTGATAGTTATATTACTGTCGCTTATTTCACTGCTGGCGGTGTACAGTGCCATTGGGTCGCTTGCTTACAAGCGCGGCGTGGGTGCGGAGTCTATTTTAATGAAACATTTGGCAATGATAGTTGCCGGTATTGCATTAATGTACATTTCCCACAAAATCGATTATCGTTACTACCGGGGTATCTCCAAGTTATTAATGATTATTACGCTGCCGCTTTTAGTATACACGCTGTTATTTGGAAGCCATGTAAATGAGGCCAGCAGGTGGATTGCTATTCCGGGTACCGGGTTAAGTTTTCAAACTTCCGATTTGGCAAAGCTCGCCTTAATCACTTACCTGGCACGTACCTTATCTATTAAACAGGAAAATATTAAAGACGTTAAACAATCCTTTATACCGATTATGGGTGCGGTTTGTATTGTGTTTGTATTAATAGCATGGGCTAATTTATCAACCGCCCTAATGCTTTTTGGCGTGAGCATTCTGTTGCTTATAATGGGTAGGATCAGCGTAAAGCAGATTGCGGTAGTTTGCCTGGCTGGTGCGTTTCTTTTAGGATGCGTGGTAATGCTAGGGCCACGTCGCCATATGTACATGACCCGTATCAATACATTCCGTCACCCGGACAAAGCTGATCCTGATAAGGCACAGCAGGCTAATCATGCTAAAATAGCGATAGCAACGGGCGGTTTATTTGGCAAAGGCGTAGGTAACAGCGACGAAATTAACAGCCTGCCCGAGGCATATTCTGATGAAATTTACGCCATCATAGTTGAAGAGTACGGAATGGTTGGTGGCATAGTTTTAATAAGCATTTATTTGTTTTTGCTGTACCGCTGTATAAAAATTGCAACCAAAGCGCCTAAAGCGTTCGGCACGCTGCTAGCTGCCGGTCTAAGCTTCAGCTTAACCATACAGGCGTTTGCCAATATGGCGGTAGCCGTTGGGTTGGGTCCGGTAACAGGTATCCCGTTGCCATTTGTAAGCATGGGCGGGACTTCTATATTATTTACCAGCCTTGCATTCGGTATCATATTGTCAGTTAGCAGGGATATTGAAGAACCTAAAAAAGTAATTGTTGGAGAAATAAGGGAAGTAGCGGTATGATGTGCGGATGGAAATTTGAAAATGAGAGAATTTGAAAGTTTGAATTGAAGTTTGTGAATAGGAAAATCAGTGTAATCAAAAACATATAATCGGTGAAATCAAAAAAAATAATCATTAGTGGTGGCGGAACCGGGGGGCATATTTTCCCGGCGATAGCTATTGCCAATGCTTTAAAAAAGATAGATCCTGATACGCAGATACTATTTGTTGGTGCCAACGGCCGCATGGAAATGGAAAAAGTTCCGGCTGCAGGTTATAAAATAATAGGATTGGATATACAAGGCATCCAACGGAAATCTATTTTAAAAAATGTGATGTTTCCGGTGAAGCTGCTGCTTAGTGTTAGAAAGGCGTTTCAAATTATAAAGGATTTTAAACCAGATGCTGCCGTGGGTGTAGGTGGTTATGCCTCCGGCCCTTTATTATATGCTGCATCAGCAAAAGGAATTCCATGTTTAATACAGGAACAAAATTCATACGCTGGTATCACCAATAAGTGGCTGGGTAGAAAGGCTAAAAAAATCTGTGTTGCATTTGATGGTATGGAACAGTTTTTTCCGTCCAACCGAATAATAAAAACAGGTAACCCGATCCGTAAAGAGTCGGTGGATATTGCAGGAAAACAAAGACCGGCGCTTGAATTGTATAAGCTATCTGCCTTTAAAAAAACAATACTGGTTACCGGTGGCAGTTTAGGGGCACGCACGTTGAATAACAGCATCATGGCGGGCCTGGAGAAGGTGATTGCTGCCGATGTTCAAATTATATGGCAAACAGGTAAAATTTATTATAAAGGAATCATCGAAAAGCTGGGTGAAAACTATCATGAAAACATCAGGATTGTTGAGTTTTTAAACCGGATGGACCTGGCTTACGCTGCTGCTGATATAATTATATCAAGGGCTGGTGCAGGTACTATTGCCGAGTTATGTGTGATAAAAAAACCTGTAATACTGGTTCCTTCGCCAAACGTGGCCGAAGATCATCAAACCAAAAATGCGCTGGCGCTGGTGCAGGAAAATGCAGCCATGTTTGTTGCGGACAGGGACGCGGAAGAGAAATTAATTAACAAAGCGCTGGAGCTTTTAAATGATAAGGATTTACAGAAAAAATTAAGTGACAACATTGGCAAGCTGGCTTTGCCGGATGCAGACGAGGTAATTGCAAAAGAAGTGATAAAAATAAGTTGATAGTTCTAAGCAAACCGGCTTTTGACTACAGACTTAAGACTAACGACTAAAAAAATGGAACTAAGCAATATAAAACGGGTTTACCTGGTGGGGATAGGCGGCATAGGCATGAGTGGCCTGGCCCGTTATTTCCATCATTTAGGTTGCGTTGTCTGCGGCTATGATAAAACATCGACAGACCTGACAAACGATTTGCATAATGAAGGAATCCAGGTTGTTTTTGAAGATAATCCGGCTTATATACCCCTTAATTTCCAAACACCTGACGCGGGTACGCTAATTATTTATACTCCGGCTATCCCGAAAGATTCAGCGATTTTGAACTTTTTTATCAATGCTGGTTTTGAATTGTTCAAGCGGTCACAGGTGTTAGGCATCATCAGTAAGGGCATGTTTACCGTAGCGGTAGCCGGTACACATGGTAAAACCACTACCTCAACAATGGTTGCCCATATATTAAGAGATTCGGGCAATGATTGTTCAGCTTTCCTTGGTGGTATTTCCACCAATTACCATAGCAATGTGCTATATGGAAAAAATGATGTTGTAGTGGTTGAGGCCGATGAATACGACCGCTCATTTCTTACCCTGCATCCAAATATTGCCATTATAACTTCTATGGATGCCGATCACCTCGATATTTATGGCGATCACAGTCATCTTACTGATTCATTTAAATTATTTGCTTCGCAGATAAAAGCGGGAGGCGTGCTTATTCATAAAAAAGGGTTGCCTTTGGAAACTGGATTTACTTATGCTGTTGAGGCGGAAGCTGACGCAAGCGCTTCAAATGTCCGCATAGAAAATGGCGATTTTTATTTCGATTTTAAGAACGATAAAACCAGTATCACCGATATAAAAATGGGCATTGCCGGTACGCACAATATCGAAAACGCGGTGGCAGCTATCGAGGCGTGTTTGCTTTTAAACGTTACGCCGGACGCTATAAAGAGTGCATTGGGGTCATTTAAAGGAGTTAAACGCCGTTTTGAGTATATTATCAAAAACGATCACCAGGTATATATCGATGATTATGCCCACCATCCCGAAGAATTAAAAGCTTGTATAAGATCAATTAAAAGATTGTATCCGGGCAAAAAGCTGACTGCCATTTTTCAGCCGCACCTGTATACCCGCACACGTGATTTTGCCGATGGGTTTGCTGAAGCGCTTGACTTGGTTGATGAGCTGGTCATACTGGATATTTATCCCGCGCGGGAGTTGCCGATTGAAGGTGTAGACGCAGATATGATACTTGACCGGATGAAAATGTGGAATAAACGCAGATGTGGAAAACAAGAAGTTGTGGATGTTATAAGAAACGAAAAACCTGTGTTACTTTTAACTGTAGGCGCAGGTGATATTGACCAATTGGTTCAACCTTTAAAACAAGCTTTACAAGATGTTTAAGAAGGCGCTTTGGAAACGTATTTTAACGGGCCTGGTAATAGTAATATGCCTGGGCGGGCTTGTTACGCTCATGAGTTTCATTGAGGTGAAAAAGGCTGAGGTAGTGTGTAAGAATGTTAAAGTTTACATTCCGGGCAATCAGTATTTTATTGACAGGGAGGAGGTTGATAATATTCTGCAAATACACAATCACGCAATTGTTGGCCGGCGTATAGAGGACATCAACATCCATGAGCTCGAAACCCGGCTAAAGGCAAACCCATTTATTGAGTTCGCGAAGGTTTATACAGACATGGATGGGATTATAAATGTAGAGATCAGCCAGCGGCAGCCCATTTTGCGGTTAATGAACCGTTTTGACCAGGATTTTTATGTAGATCAGCATGGGCTAAAGATTCCATTGTCAAATAATTTTACGGCAAGGGTACTGGTAGCTAACGGGTATATTGATGAGCTTTTTGCAAATAGGGTTGACACCTTGCACACAGCAATGGCAAGACAATTATTTAAAACTGCCGACTACATCAGGAAGGATTCGCTGTGGGATGCGCAGATAGCCCAGATCTATGTAAATAAAGACCACGAAATTGAGTTGATACCACGGGTTGGGAACAACAGGATATTAATTGGCGATGCCGATTCACTCGAAATAAAATTCCACAACCTGCTGGTATTTTATAAAAAAGCGATACCGCAGGTAGGGTGGGACACTTATAAAGTGATCAATGTAAAATATGCCAACCAGGTTGTTGGGATCAGAAGTAATACGATAAAGAAAGATTCAGTAAAAAATAAGGTATCGGATAAGGATACCGTGCAAGCAATTAAAGATACATCTAATACGAAGTAATATGGACAAAAGCTCAACTCAGGAAAAAAGTTCGCCAATTGTAGTGGGATTGGATATCGGTACCACTAAAATATGCGCTATTGTGGGGCGAAGGATAAAAAATGGAAAGATTGAAGTTTTGGGTATCGGCAAGGCCGAGTCGGCAGGTGTAACCCGTGGTATGGTTTCAAATATTGATAAAACAGTACAGGGAATAACCATAGCAGTTGATATAGCAGGCACACAATCAAATGTTGAAATAAAGGTGGTAAATGTGGGTATTGCCGGACAGCATATTAAAAGTTTGCAGCACCGCGGGCTGATAACGCGGAAAGAAACGCATACTGAAATATCCCGCAGAGATATTGATAAGCTTGTTGAAGACATGTATAACCTGGTAATGCCCCCGGGAGAAGAGATTATACATGTATTACCGCAGGAGTTTACTATTGACAGTGAGCCAGGTATAAAGGATCCAATCGGAATGGCAGGGGTAAGGCTGGAAGCTAATTTCCATATCATATCAGGCCAGGTTACTGCTATAAAAAACATTGTTAAATGCGTTAACAAAGCAGGCTTGGAAAGCCAGGAGTTGATACTGGAGCCTTTGGCGTCATCCGAGTCGGTATTGAGCGATGAGGAAAAAGAGGCTGGAGTTGTTTTGGTGGATATAGGTGGTGGAACTACGGATGTAGCAATTTTTCACGAAGGAATTATACGCCATACAGCAGTTATACCGTTTGGAGGTAATAGCATAACCGAAGACATCCGCGAAGGGTGTTCGGTTATGCGCAACATAGCCGAGCAGTTAAAGGTGCGTTTTGGCTCGGCCCTGGCAGATGAAAATAAGGAAAACGAAATTGTTTGTGTTCCTGGCTTACGCGGACGCGAGCCTAAAGAGATTTCGGTGAAAAACCTGGCATTTGTGATCCAGGCGCGTATGGAAGAAATTATCGATCATGTTTTTTACGAAATAAAATCATCCGGTTATGAGAAAAAATTAATAGCCGGAATTGTGATAACCGGTGGTGGTGCACAATTAAAACACCTGTCGCAATTGGTTGAATATGTAACCGGGCTGGATTGCCGTGTCGGCTATCCGAACGAGCATCTGGCAAAAAATGAAACCCTTCCAAAAAACGTTTACGAAGAGTTACAGAGCCCGACTTTTGCGACAGGTATAGGTTTGCTGATAAAAGGTATCCAGAAAATGGAGTACAATGATTACACACAAATTCCGGAAGAAATAAAAATTGCCAAGCCAAAAGACCCTTATGAAAGGAAGCTGGGATTGTTGGGTAAAATATTAGAAACAGGGAAGAAATTTATTAAGGATGATATTAACGATGAAGACTTTTTGAAATAAATCAATAATTATTCACAAACAATCATTCTTTCCACATATTGACAGTTGTGGAAAACGAACGTGGAAAAAGTCATATTATTACATTAGAGAAATCTGAATATTCATCAATTACATATAACTGAAAACAAGGCTTATGCAGTTTGAGATGTTAAAAGAAAAGTCGTCCATCATCAAAGTAATTGGTGTTGGCGGCGGTGGGGGTAACGCAGTTAACCACATGTACAGGCAGGGAAT
>JAQNCM010000591.1 GCA_029237615.1 Mucilaginibacter sp. | reverse complement strand
ACCTGATGAGCAATGGAAACAATTAGGACTTAGTGAACACCAGGTCAGTATCATCAAACATTATGAAGCCAGGGGCGGTCATTTTTACAAAAAGGAAGATCTACAAAAAAATTACGGTATTACCGCTGACGATTACCAACGCATGGCCCCCTATATCAATATACCCGGCGACGGGTATATTTCCAATAAAGCAAAACCGGGTGTACTCATTGAAATAAACAACGCCGATTCGGCTAAGCTAACACAAATAAGAGGTATTGGCCCTGCATTTGCCCTGCGTATTATAGCCTATCGTGAACGGCTTGGCGGGTTTTTAAACAAGGAACAGCTAAAAGAAGTTTATGGCATTGATACCGTAAAATACGCGCAGATCAAAAATGAGGTAAGCATTAACCCGGCGTATATTACCAGGATAAAAATTAATGAAGTAGATTTTGAGGGATTAAGAAAATTTCCCTATTTAACCAATAAACAAACCAATGCTATTATCCAGTACCGGAAACAACATGGCGATTACCGGTACATTGGCGATTTGAAAAATATCGTGATACTTGATGAAAATATTTTACATAAAATTGCACCGTATATAATTTTCAAATGATAGATCAACAAATTAAAGCAGCTGTGCGTGATATTCCGGATTTCCCTAAACCGGGAATTATTTTTAAGGACATCACCCCTATTTTAAAAAACCCGCACTTATGCGAAAACATTGTAGATGCCTTTGTTAAAAAATTAAAGGATACACGCATTGATGTGGTAGCAGGCGTAGAGAGCCGTGGGTTTTTATTTGGTTTAACTTTAGCCACCCGGTTGGGCGTACCTTTTATACCGGTACGTAAAGCGGGTAAGCTGCCTTATACCATCAAACAAAAAGCCTATAAGCTGGAATACGGAACCGCGACCATTGAAATGCACACCGATGCCTTTGAGCCGGGGCAGCATATCCTGCTGCATGACGACCTGCTGGCTACCGGAGGCACCGTAACTGCCGCCAGCGAACTCATTCACGAAATGGGCGGTATAGTTTGCGGGTTTTCATTTGTGGTGGGATTGGGCTTTCTGAATGGCCGGGAGCGGATAGCTCCAATTTGTGATAATATTATTGTGTTAGCTGAATATTGATCACCGATTACAAATTTTCATAAAAATATTTTCAAAGCTGGTTGTCTATAATAAACAGGTTTAAATTAACTAAACCTGCTATTCATACTATATACCATTTCGTTCTGTTTTCGCAGGCGCGTTGAATAAAACTATTCCATAATTTTTGTCGTTACTTTACTGTAAACCAACTACAAATACATGGATATTGCATTGACTGACCTGCCTGCAGGATACGATTTTTCTACCTCTGATAACCAGGAAATGGTTAAACAAATGGCAAAATCTTTTGCCGAAAAAAACATCCGTCCGCATGTAATGGATTGGGATGAATCTCAGCATTTCCCGGTTGAATTATTTAAAAAACTGGGTGAGCTGGGCATGATGGGGGTATTGGTACCGGAGGAATACGGAGGCTCCGGTTTTAGCTATTTTGAATACGTTACGGTAATTGTGGAGATTGCTAAGGTATGCGGCTCTATCGGTTTATCGGTTGCCGCGCATAATTCATTATGTACCGGTCATATACTGGCATTTGGCAATGAAGAGCAAAAACATAAATGGCTGCCTAAGCTGGCAACGGCCGAATGGATAGGCGCCTGGGGGCTAACCGAAGCCAATACCGGATCGGACGCCTTGGGTATGGAAACTACCGCGGTTTTAGATGGCGATCATTATATCGTGAATGGTTCAAAAAACTGGATCACCCACGGAAAATCAGGCAATGTGGCCGTAGTTATGGTCCGTACCGGTAATAAAGGTGATTCGCATGGCATATCTGCCCTGGTTATTGAAAAGGGAACTCCGGGCTTTACCCATGGCAAAAAAGAAAACAAACTGGGTATGCGCGCCTCGGAGACTACTGAGCTCATATTTGATAACTGCCGCGTGCCCGCGGCAAATTTATTAGGTAATGAAGGCGAAGGTTTTAGGCAGGCCATGAAAGTGTTGGATGGCGGTCGTATCTCTATCGCAGCCCTATCATTAGGTATAGCCAAAGGCGCTTTTGAAGCCGCTGTGACCTACTCTAAACAGCGCCGTCAGTTTGGCCAGCCCATAAGTAGTTTCCAGGGCATTGCGTTTAAACTGGCTGATATGGCTACCGAAATTGAAGCTGCCGAACTACTGATCATGCAGGCCGCTGATTTGAAAAACAGGCACCAGCCTGTTACCAAACAATCGGCCATGGCCAAATACTTCGCCTCAGAAGTAGCGGTCAGGACAGCTACAGAAGCCGTACAGATATTTGGCGGATACGGTTATACCAAGGACTTTCCGGTTGAGAAATACTACCGCGATGCCAAGCTTTGTACTATCGGCGAGGGCACTTCTGAAATACAAAAGATCGTTATCAGCAGGGAGATATTGAAGTAACTGTCATTATGATTAACGAAGTTTTTGAAACTTCGTTAATCTCTAATCTTCCCTGAAATATTACCTGTCATACTATTGTTCTTAACATTTATTCAAACCTATTACCTGGCAGCGTTGTTAATCCGCTATGAAAGATATTGCCAGGCGCTTCCCCGGGAACCCGTTATTATTACCAAAAGATATCAAAGCCAGCAGGGAGGAATTCCAGGTAATCAGCCTGCTTAACCCGGGTGTTTTTACTTATGATGGCAAAACCTGGCTCCTGATACGGGTGGCTGAATGTACCGCCCAAAAAGAAGGTGTCATTTATTTTCCGGTACTGAATGCCACAGGCAATACAGAGATACTGGAGATACCGCTAAACGATCCCGACCTTATAGCTACAGACGCGCGCGTGATCAATTACAAAGGCCTGGATTACCTGACAACCCTTTCTCACTTACGGTTATTATATAGTGAGGATGGCGTACATTTCAGGGAATCAACGGACTATCCGCCATTATTTGGCAGCGGCTATTTAGAGCGCTTTGGTGTTGAGGATTGCCGCGTAACCCAAATAGACGACACTTACTACTTAACCTATACGGCAGTGTCTGACAGCGGCGTTGGCGTAGGACTACGTACTACCAAAAATTGGCAGCAATTTGAACACAAAGGCATGATATTGCCCCCGCATAATAAAGACTGCGCAATTTTTGAGGAAAAGATAAACGGGAAATACTATGCCCTGCATCGCCCGAGCAGCAAAGAAATAGGCGGCAACTATATTTGGCTCGCCGAATCATATGATGGTTTACATTGGGGAAACCACCAGTGCATCATCAAAACGCGCCCGGGAATGTGGGATAATGCACGCGTAGGCGCCGGCGCGTCGCCCGTTAAAACCGAAAAGGGATGGTTAGCAATCTACCATGGTGCAAATGAAAAGCACCAATATTGCCTGGGTGCTTTTTTAATGGACCTGGATGATCCTTCAAACGTTATCGGCAGAACAACTGACCCCATCATGGTGCCTACAGAAAATTACGAATTAAGCGGCTTCTTTGGTTTTGTGGTATTTACCAACGGCCATGTAGTTAATGGCGATGAATTTACTATGTATTATGGCGCAGCCGATGAATTTGTTTGCGGGGCGCATTTCTCCATAAGCGAGATATTAGATGCCGTAGCTGGTTCTAAAATTTAGGCGGATACTTATTTTTTACCGCAGTTGCAGCGCTTACAATCCGGATAAATACAATCCCGTCGTACCCTTCACTCCATTTATGCTGCACATACATTTGGTCGGTTCCTGCTTTTGCGGCATAGTTTGAACCAATGAAATAAGAAGTAACCGTTTTACTCAAATAATCCTTTATTAACGGATTTGCGGATGCGGTTTTAAAATCTAAAATAAAATTAGGCGGACTGCATTGCGCAAACAACGCGTCGCTATTGTTAGGCATGGTAACTTCAGGAACGTCAAAATCAGCATACCCACCCTTTTTTGAATCAATCGACCTTACCCCGCCATGGTTAAAACACACGCCGAAAAGATAATAATCATCCTTAAATTTCTCATTCAGATAGATGCCGGCGCGGGTTATACCCGTATTATTCATTTGCTTAGCCAGATGTTCGTTATGCCCGGATA
>JAQNCM010000142.1 GCA_029237615.1 Mucilaginibacter sp. | reverse complement strand
TAATACCGGCTATTCAGGTTATAATTTGGTTGGTAACCCGTATGCCAGTTCTATTGATTGGAATACACTTAGCGCCACTAATGCAAGCGCAGGGATCTATGGGCCAGGTGTCGGTACTTCAACGTATATTTATAATGAGGTTGCTAAGGTTTACGCTATTTATAATGCAAGTGTTGGCTCTAATGGAGCAACTAATATAATTCCGACAGGCCAGGGCTTTTTTGTAAAGGCAACTGCCGCAGGAGCGCAATTGATTTTTAATGAAGCAGCCAAAACTAACGCGCAGTTAACAGGGCCAACTTCGTCGACAGGTTCGACTTTGTTGCTGAGCGCATCGCCGGTTACTGACAATAGCGTTCAATACCTGCGGTTAAACCTGGCTGCTGATACTATAAATAAGGAAGAAACTATCATTCGTTTTGAAAATGGTGCCAGTGATAGCTATGTGGAGAATGAAGATTCAAGTTACCTGCAATCGCTGGGGCAGGTAAGTTTATCAAGTATGTCTGCTGATAATATTCAATCAGGTATAAATACCATACCATTCCCAAAAAAAAGTAAGACAATTAAATTAAAGGCAAATACTACCGGCAGCGGTTTATTTAGCCTGAATTTGACGGAGATAAAAAATGTTCCGGAATTGTTTGAGGTATGGCTGATGGATGCTTATAAAAAAGATTCATTGGATATGCGCCACAATTCAACTTATAAATTTAATGTATCACTCAGCGATACCAATTCATTTGGTTTAAATCGTTTTAGTTTAGTTATACGCCAGAATAAGGCATTAGGTGTCCATTTGCTTAATTTTATGGCATTAAAAGCGGCACGAGGGGCACAAATAGCATGGAAAGTTGAAAACGAACACAACTATACCACTTTTACAGTTGAAAGAAGCGTGGATAATGGTATAACATTTAACCAACTCGGCACTTTAACTTCAGGAGGTACCGGCGACTATAGCTTTATGGATACCAATCCTTTGTTGGTTGCCGATAAGTATAGGTTAAAGCTCATCGATTTAAATGGAACTGTAACATACTCAAATGTTGTTACACTTATGTATGGAAATGTAGGTAAAGAAGCAGCCAGCAACATTAGCGTGTATCCTAATCCTGCAAAAGGCGCACTTAATTTAACTATTGTTCCGGCTTCAAACTTAAGTTCCAATTCGGACCTTAGCTTATCCTCCGTAACCCCATTATCTGCAACAGTTTCTGCTAATACCGTTTATAATATAAAAATAATAAACAACACCGGTTCTGTTATTAAAACGGCGACGACTTCCCAGGCGGGGTGGCAAACTGATGTGGGCAGCCTGTTACCCGGAACTTATTTTATCCAGGTAACAAACAGTAATAATAAAACTTTAGTTGGCAAAAGCACATTTATAAAATTGTAGTTTAAAGTAGCTCAGGTTTAATTTTTTCTGTAAACTCTTTAGCAAACTTGTGAAGTTTTGGCTGAATTACAGCTGCGCAATAAGGATTTCGCTGATTATTTGTAAAGTAATTTTGATGATAATCTTCGGCTTTATAAAATTCACCTGCAGGGGTAATTTCCGTTACTATTGGATGTTCAAAGACCTTTGCTTCGGTTAGCCGGTTTATCATTGCCTGCGCCTGCTCTTTTTGCGCTGCATTTTCATAAAAAATGGCTGAGCGATATTGCGTTCCGATATCATTTCCCTGCCGGTTCAAAGTAGTTGGATTATGAGTTTTAAAAAATATCAGCAGCAATTCATCAAAGGATATTACTTCAGGTTCATATTGTAATTGAATCACTTCGGCATAACCTGTATTGCCACTGCATACTTCCTTATACGTCGGATTACTGGTATGTCCGCCCATATAACCGGAAGCTATATTCTTAACTCCTTTAACTGTTTCAAATATTGCTTCTGTACACCAAAAGCAACCATTGCCAAATGTGATTTTTTGTAAATTCATAATTATATATAACGAAGATAACATTTGTTTGGTTTAGCGTTTAAATGGTTGTTATGTTATGGCTTTACAATTACTAATTTACCAGCTCAACTACCTAAGAGGCAGATTCCAAACCGTTTTGGGTAAATAATTTTGAAAAAGTAAAATTATTTTAAAAAAAATTATTTCTTAATTAATACTATAATTCTTCTTCATCTTCTTTTAAAGTCAACACGTTAAACACCTGGCCTACGTCTTTAAGATTAAAACTTAATAAATGTTAAAATACAGGTAGAAAGTAGATGTTGCAACAGTAAAGCCTTCCATATCAAGTAGAATTCCTGAATTTTTATTAAATATCGATCTATAATTATATTAACTATCATATTAAACTATTGGTTTAATATGATAGTTAATATTTGAAATTATTACTACCATATTTTAAATATTCATGTAACATCCTGATTCATAATACGTAGTAGTGCTCCTAATTGATAGCTATTGAGAAATATCCATGACTGAAGGAATAAACTTATCATATTTTATGCATCATTCAATTATGATATTTCCAATAGGGATAATTTGACAGATTTGTTAAGTAAGCTTTTGTTTCATTTTGGTTTTAGAGTTTTCAACAAACAATTGAATTGAAATGGTGAGATATAAAACTAATTTCCCGTATAAATTATCAATAAATGTTAATATGTTAATAACAATTAGCATTTGATGTTGATAATGTTAGTTAATTAGTAAGATAGTTGTCGTTAAAATAAGTACCTGATTAATAATTGATTACCTCTTTTTAGTAATCTTTTTATTTAGGTGATTTTTTTTGATGCTATAAGATAAATTATTGATAAACTCTTGGATCCATGCTTATTATTTAAGCGTATATGATTCATTTTTATCGCATACTATACATCGTTTTATAATATGACTTATGCCTAACATCGCGTAGTTGGAGGTGTATGTGTAAGTCTTATTGTTGGTATTTTTTTGATTGATAAATTATTATAATAAATGAAAAAAAACTTACACAGAACTTTTTCCATATTTATTCTTCTGATTCTTTTTGTAAGTTCAGCGTATGGCAATGCAAAAGTTACTGCAATTTCAGTAGGAACTCAAACAGGCACAGCCACGTACAGTACAGGTACTTCTGTCACATACACTATAGCACTAACCAGGGGTAATTTAGGCGCCACCGGATCTGATGTAATAAGTATTAGTAGTTGGAGCAGTGGTTTACCAACCGGGGTTACTATTGCCTTCAGCCCATCCTCGCCTTATAATCCAAACGTTAATGCCTCTGTTACTTTAACTTTGACAACAACTGCCGCAACTCCTGTAGGAAGCTATACGTTCACAGTTACAAATATCGATGCAAATGGCGGCGGAACAACAACGTCGACAGGAATCTTGACTGTTAATCCAACAACTCCCGCAATAAGCGGCGCCGGTACCGTTTGTGCAGGTTCAGCAATTACGCTTACTGGCTCAGGAGGATCACCATCCGGAGGCACTTATAACTGGTATAATGTTGCGGCGGGTGGCTCTTCTTTATTCACTGGATCTACTTATACGCCAACTACCAGCGGTACCTATTACGTATCATACACTTATTCCACAGTTGTAAGTTCAAGAAGTGCCGGAGGTGTGGCAACCATCAATTCCGCACCTGTTTTATCCACTGTGCCAACAACTCCTGCAAGTGGATTATACCTTTCTTATCCTTTTTCAGGTAACGCCAATGACGTTTCGGGAAACAATAATAATGGTACTATTCGGGGAGCGCCTTCACTTACCAGTGACCGCTATAACGCAATAAACAGCGCCTATAACTTTAATGGCACAAGCCAGTATATAACTACAGCCAAATCAAACCCATCCCCCGGGCCACAGAATTTTTCAATAAGCGTATGGTTTAAAACTAGCTCAGCAGGTGGTTTGCTGGTAGGTTTTGCCGACGCACAAACAGGCTCAACCGCTCAGTATGACCGCCACATTTACATGAATAACAGTGGCCAGATATATTTCGGACTTTATCCAGGTACTTTTCAAACTATAAATAGTACAACAACTTATGCAGATGGCAACTGGCACCATGTTGTCGCCACCGAATCAACAACAAATGGTGCAAACCTGTTTGTGGATGGTACGTTACAGGCTAGTGATGCCACGATGACTACTTCCCAGGATTATGGTGGAAGTGGCTATTGGAGGATGGGATATAATTCTCTTTCCGGGTGGCCGTCGGCCCCGTCTAATACATATTTTAGCGGTTCTTTGGATGACATAGCTATATACAATACAGAATTGACCGCATACCAGGTATATGCTTTATACGGAGCAGGATCTGTACCTGTTTGTGTCGGCAGCGCCATGACGCTGCAGGCCAATACAGTGGGCGGAGCAACTTATTCATGGACCGGACCCAACGGCTTTTCATCAACTTCGCAAAACCCTACCGTTAGCAGTAGTGCAACAACTACCAATTCCGGTATTTATGTACTCACAGTTACAGGTTCAAACGGATGTACCTCAACAATAAATGTTACCGGGTACGTTAGTCCGCTACCTGTTTCAACTTTTACTGCCAGCTCGCCGGTTGCTGTTAATGGTAATTCAACTATAACTTATACGGGTACTTATGATGCTACTTCAACTTATACCTGGAATTTTAACGGCGGTACCGTTATGTCAGGATCTGGAGTAGGGCCTTATACTGTAAAATGGGGAACCTCCGGTTCAAAAACCGTAACCTTAACAGTAACAAGTTCAGGCGGATGTACTTCCACTTCAACGCAAACAGTATTTGTAAATATAGGTAACTATAGTACCTATGCTTACGGAATGCCTTTAACTTTAAACACAACCGGGTTAGGTATCACCAGTGATTTGAGTAATTTTCCTTTCCTGGTTACTATTACAGATCCATCACTTGTTTATACATCTGGCAGTTGCAGTAATAAGGTGCAGTATCCGAATGGGCCCGCTTATGATTTTGCTTTTGTTGACGCAGGCTCAGGTAGTGAAGTGCCTTACCAGGTTGAAAGTTATAACCAAACTACCGGGACACTGCTGGTATGGGTAAAGATCCCAACATTAACACATTCTACCAATAATGCCATATACTTCTATTACGGTTCAGCAAGTACACCAGGTTCGCATACAACAGCTTTTTATCAATCAACCTGGGCAAGCGATTATAAGGCTGTTTACCACTTTAATGAAAGTGCTTTCACAGGTTCGGTAACTGATGCCACGGCTAACGGGCATACCGGTACCACAGCTGGAATGACTTCTTCTGATCTGATTTCCGGAAAAGTTGGGAATGCATATTCTTTTGACGGCCTAACCAAAAAGATCACAGCAAACGCTGTGACCATTAACGGTTCGTTTACTATTTCGGCCTGGGTAAATGTGTCCTCATTATCACATGACCAAAAAATTATGACAAACCAGGCAACTGCCGGTGGAAGTACAGGTGGTTATAAGTTGGGAGTTTACAGCAATAATATACCTGAATCAGAATCAGGCGTAGCGGTTAACCGTGGCAGTACCCCCTTAGCACCAGCCCTCAGCTCTTCAACCTGGTATTATCTGCAAAGTGTTTATTCAGGATCGCAACTTACTACTTATGTAAACGGCGTAAAATATCAGGCGCTTTCAACTAATAATGATCCCTCATCAACAAATCCGTTGTACATTGGGGTTGGCGAAGGTGGATCTCAACTTTATTTTTATGGTACGATTGATGAGGCCAGGGTATCAAATATTGCTAAAACGTCGGATTGGCTATTGGCAGAATATAATAATCAAAATAATCCGGCAAATTTCACCACAGCGGGCGGGATTACTACCAACTTTACCAATGCTTCTGCTATTGCAGGTGGCATAAATTATAGTACCGCCGATGGGGTAAACTATACTTATACAATTAACTCGGTCTCCACCTCTGGCACCCCGCCTAATAATGGTACCGCCAGCTTAAACATAACGGGTACCAATGCGGTGATATCCATACCTTCTACCATTTATGGGCTTACTGTAAATGCTTCTGATAAAATCGATTTAAACGGACAAACATTGAATGTTGGCTGTAATATTGTGAATAATGGGACTATCACTAATTCATCATCTACCGCTTCCACTTTAAATCTCAATGGTGCTTCATCCACACAGACCTATACAGGTACTTCTTCCAGCGTAGCTCAGTTTGATAATGTAACAGTAAATAATTCAGCCGCCGGGACAGTTACCATAACCGGCGGCGCAGTTAGTATCTATAAATCACTCACCCTTACAAAAGGCAATTTATTTGTTGATAATACTAATAGCGGGGCGTTAACCTTAAAGAGCACATCAACGCAAACCGCCGGCGTAGCTGCCATACCTGCGGCGTATGCAATAACCGGGAATGTAACTGTAGAACGTTATTTAACAGGCGGCAGCGGATACCGTACCTATCGTTTTATATCTTCGCCGGTTTATGCGGCAACGGTTAGTTCAAATAATGTTTACAGTCTTAATTACCTGCAAAACAGTGTTTATCTTACCGGCAATACAGGGGGGGGATTTGATAAGACGGGTAACCCGACAATCTATCTGTTCCGGGAAGATCTGACACCCTCCAATTCAACCTTTACCAGCGGAAACTTTTGGGGTATCAGTGCAATAAATAATACGCCTTCTTATAATTATTACTTAAATGGGGGAGCTACCGCTTACAATATTCCGGTTGGGAATGGATTCTTGTTTTTCTTCAGGGGAAACAAGGCATCGGCATCCCTGGGTACAGAAACCACCTCATCCTACGTTCCGGGTACAGTTACTTTAAGCACAACGGGCACGCTTAACCAGGGCCCGGTAACGGTACATAGCTGGTATACACCCGGATCGGCAAATATTGCCTATACAGGAACCGGAACGGGAACAAACTATACGGTACGCGGATTTAATTTAGTAGGCAATCCGTATGCCAGCTCCATAGACTGGAGTACCTTCAGCAGTTCCACCTCAACAGCGCCCATTTATGGAAAAAGTGTAAACCCTACCATCTGGCAGTTTGATCCGGCCACTAAAAACTATGCTACCTACAATGCAGCGACCAATATTGCAACCGGTAACGGAGGTAAAATAATTGCAAGCGGGCAGGCCTTTTTCGTACAGGCAAATGCACTTTCACCAATGCTAACCTTCCAGGAATCAGCCAAAAGCAGTGCACAGGTTACCGGCAGCAATTTATTAATGGGTACCCCGGCATCACAAACTGCCTATAACAGTTACCTGCGTTTAAAGTTAGTGACCGATACCATTAACTATAACGACATGGTTATCGGGTTCAACTCAAGCTCGGATGCAAAGTTCAACCCTGCAGAAGATTCAGAATTTTTAGCAGGTTTGGGAGCGCAGGAATCACTGTTTGCAACCAGCAGCGACAAGATCAGGGTAGCAGCGAAATGGCTGCCGCTGCCAAAAAATAAGTTAAGCCAGGTGGTCAAATTAAATGTTTCAGCAGCCGCAACCGGATTATATACGCTTGAGCGGACGGATTTTAAAGAGATCCCGGCACTATACGAAGTATGGCTGATGGACAGTTACAAAAAAGATTCGCTTGATATCAGGAATAATACCACCTATGTTTTTAATTTAAATTTGAAGGATACCGCTTCGTATGGAAGTAACCGTTTCAGGGTGGTGATCCGTGAAAACCCGGCCTTAGGCGTGCATTTATTAAATTTTACAGCAACAAAAGCAACTGCGGGCTCACAAATAGCCTGGAAAACAGAAAACGAGGCGAACTATACCAATTTTACGGTTGAAAGGAGTACGGATAACGGTATGAACTTTAACGTACTTAACGGAATTTCATCCAGTAACCAGGGTACCTACAGCTACCTTGACGCAGCTCCGGTTAACGGAGCCAATCAGTACCGGTTAAAACTTGAAGATTTAAATGGTACCGTCACTTACTCAAATGTTATTATCATTATGTATGGCAATGTAAATAGCACCGGTTATAATGCTATCAACATTTATCCAAATCCGGTAAACAGTATGCTGAATGTTGCAATTAATCCGGCCGCTGCATCAGGTTCAGCAACTCCTGCAAATAACATATATGGTATTATTATAGTGAACAATACCGGGGCTGTTATCAAAAATGTCACTACTACCCAACAAAACTGGCAAACTGACGTAGGCAGCCTTATACCGGGAACTTATATTATACAGGTGTTAAACAACAGCGATAACAGCCTGGTAGCCAAAGGTACCTTTGTTAAACTGTAATCATTTAAATAAATTTAGTTGATAGCAACTTTGCAAGCCATAGTGTTAGTATTTAATCAAGCAAAAAGTATCAGTCAAAGCACAGGTAAATATCAATTTGTAACATATTTATTGATTAATTTAAAAAACACAACTTTTATGTAACCTTTTTTTCCCTGTTACGTAGCAGCAACCTAATCGATTACCTTATCGAATAGTTATGGTTGATACAAAAGCGCTTAAGCAGGGCAGAATTTAATCGATGGTTTAGGTTTAATTTAGGAATATTAATAATTGGTGGGGAAAATGTATTTTTGTAAAACAAGTTGTAAGTGTAATCGAGTTGTATGAAAGTTAAAATATTTTTTAGCGCATTAGTGTTACTAGTGTTTGATGCAGCGTTTTTGTATGCTCAGACAACAACAGACCCCGGCCTCCCTTGCGCCGGAAATGACGTTGATACCGGGAATTGCCCGCTTGATACATGGGTAATCGCACTTGCATTAGCGGCTGTTATTTTTGCAACTTTTCATTTATCCCGTAAACAGTCACGTTTGCGTATTAATCAATAAACTGCGTCACTCCATAAATAAAAAGGTCAATTGAAAATAATTCAATTGACCTTATAAGCACTGCCTGTAAATTAATATTTAACGCTTTGCATATTCGGGGGTAAGGTGCAGTTGGTTTATTATACCAGTCACTACCTTGGGCAGGTCATCAATTGTTTTTTGAGGATCTTTATGTACTTCGCCAACACCAAATCCACGCCATACTATTTTACGGGTGCGGGTATCAATCATATCTATTATCAACGTTCCTTCTTTATAATGTTCTTTTTCGGCATAGGTTAGTCCGCCATAATAAGCGAATGGTGCGCCATAGGCGTAATAATATGGTCTGTATCCCCAGCCCCAGCCCATTCCCCAGCCCCAGCCGGGATAAAAGCCGCCGTAGCCATAATAAGGGGAGTAATAATTTGTGCGGCTGCCCCTGCCAACAATTCTTGAATAGGTAACCACCAGGTCAGGATTACCCTGGCTTAACCGCAAACCCTTTGCAACAAGGTCGGCGGTTGCTGCATCTTTGATCTTCGCATCAGCAGCATCACTCATTGCTTTATTATTGTCCGTTTTTGCAGGTGGCATCCAGGCGAAAGTATGATAACTGCTTAAATCCGTCCGGTTAATTGCTGCGGTATAGTAATTATAACTTGTACAAGCTGAAAAACCTGACACCAACAGAACTGTTAGCGCTATATAAATTGATCTTTTCATGAGTTTTAGTTTAGTATATTTCATTTAGACAAACGATAAACAAAAGGTTTAATTACTAAGGTAAATATTTTTACGACAAATATTTACCGACAATTGGCATACGCCTGCCCATGCCAAAAGCTTTTGGCGAAACCCGCAAAATGGGAGGAGTTTGATAGCGCTTATGCTCCGCCAGGTTGATCAGCCTGATTACTTTACGGACAATTTTTTCATCGTATCCCATTTTAATAATATCAACCGACGAGCGCCGCCCTTCAACATATCCGGCTATTATTTTATCCAGTACATCGTACTCCGGTAACGAATCAGTATCTTTTTGATTTGGCCTCAACTCTGCCGACGGCGGTTTCACGATAGAATTTATGGGAATGATTTCCCTTTCCCGGTTTATATAATTTGCAAGTTCAAAAACCTGTGTTTTATATACATCGCCTATTACCGAAATACCGCCGCACATATCTCCATATAAGGTTCCGTAACCTACAGCCGCTTCACTTTTATTGGAAGTATTCAGCAAAATGTAGCCAAACTTATTGCACATAGCCATTAACACCACGGCCCGGCTGCGCGATTGGATGTTTTCTTCGGCAATATTAAAGGGTAGGTTTTTAAATTGCGGCTTCAAGGTTGTTTCAAAAGCGTCAGTAATATTTTTTATGGCGATGGTTTCATGCATACATCCCAGGTTTTTTACCAGGTCTTCGGCATCTTTAATGGAATGATCGCTTGAAAAGCGCGACGGCAGCAATACCGCCATCACATTTTCAGGTCCCAAAGCTTCGGCCGCTAAAGCACAAACTACTGCCGAGTCAATTCCCCCTGATAAACCTAATATTGCCTGTTTAAAGCCCGATTTGTAAAAATAATCCCTTATTCCTAAGATGATCCCCTGGTGTATCTGCGCAATATCGCTCTGTTTCTCAGTCCTTAGTGTTGAACGGTGTTGAAAACTTACCGTTGATTTATCATCCAGGTCATAGTAAGCAATGCGCTCTTCAAAATAGGGCATTTCGTCAATCAACTTGCCGGTGTTGTCGAAAACCAATGATCCTCCGTCAAAGATCAACTCCGTTTGCGCGCCAATATTATTTACATATAATAAGGGTAGCTTATACCTGCTGGCGTTGTCACTCAAAATAGAAATACGCTCTTCATCATGGTTATAAGCAAAAGGAGAAGCGGCAATATTGATCATTACATCAGGTTTTTGCTGAATCAGTATATCCATAGGCCTGGTTACATACAGCGGATTTTCGATGGTATTCCACAGGTCTTCGCAAATAGTTAATGCTATTTTGTGCCCTTTAAAATCAACACAGCTAAACTCGGTAGCGGGTTCAAAATAACGGTATTCATCAAATATATCATAGTTTGGAAGCAATGCCTTGTTTGCAATTGCTTTAACTTTCCCATTTTCAATAAAATAAGCCGAATTGTTGAGCGCCTTGCCTTCTGCACGATGATTTGGGGTAGGCAGCCCAATTATGCAGGCAATGTCTGTACATTCGGCGGCTATTTTTTGGGCGGATGTTTCACACAGGTCAATAAATTCTTCAAATTCTAAAAAATCACGGGATGGGTATCCGCAAACGCATAGTTCGGCAAAAACCACCAGGTCGGCGCCGTTTGAGCGTGCTTTCCGGATAGCGTCGATAATTTTGGCTGTATTTGAGTCAAAGTTTCCTATATGATAGTTAAGCTGGGCTAATGTGATCTTCATTATAACAGTTGATTTTTAGCAGGTACCAAACAAACGTTTGAAATATACTATTTAAGGTGTTTAATGTAAATAAAAAATTATTTTTGCCTAAACAATAAAAAATGGCCATTAAAAGCAAAACAAAGCAAATTTATTTATTTTTTTTTATCAGCCTGTTACTAAGTGCATGTGGTCATAATAAAAAGGTTGACGTAAGCAATATACCTGTTGATGTGAAAATCGAGCGATTCGATTTGGAATTTGACGCAATGAAAACAAAGCCCATGGCACTGCAGGCAGCTTACCTTAAAAAAAAATATGGTGTTTTTTACCGCCATATTGTTGCCCTGCTGATACAGGACGATAATGTAAATATAAATGATACCGCCTACTTTAAACTGCTGCGCCAGGTTTTTGCCGGGCAGCCCTACAAAGACCTGAAGCATGATGTGGACTTGGTTTACTCCAATGTTGACATGCCCCAGGCTGAAATGACAGACGCTTTCAGGCATATTAAATATTATTTCCCGCAAAAAAGGCTGCCAAAAGTGTATGCCTATTTTTCAGGCTTCGAAGTTCAAACAGTTATTGGTGATGGCTATTGTGGTATAGGGCTTGATCTTTTTTTGGGTAACAATTCCAGGTTTTATCCTGCTTTAACAAAAAGCTGGCCGCATTATTTATCCCGTGCTTTTAATCCTGAAAACATAGCACCCCGGGTTGTGGAAGGGTTGGCCCGCGAAGATATGTTCCCCGAAACCGATAGCAGCAAATCTCTGCTGTCAAAAATGATCTATAATGGCAAGATCATGTATTTTATGGATAAGATTTTGCCAGATGCGGATGATACGCTTAAAATCGGCTACACCGCCACCCAGTTAAAGTGGTGTCAACAATTTCAATCAAAAATATGGGCCTATTTTTTGGATGAGAATTTATTATATGAAACAGATTATCCTAAGATCCAGAAATATTTAACCGAGGCTCCTTTTACACCGGGTTTGGGCGAAAAGAATGAGTCAGCACCAAAGCTGGCTATATGGACAGGCTGGCAAATTGTGAAGGAATACATGGATAGGCACCCGGAAGTTACCTTACCCGTATTGATGGCAAATAATGATGCCCAGAAAATATTAAATGATTCTAAATACCGGCCTAAGTAGTCTTGAGCCGGTAACTGTTTGGGTGTAATCTTAAGTCGGGAGTCTCAAGTCAGGATAATGTTGCCTTATTTTAATATGGCAAATACTGCTTTAAGGGCTATAAGCACACCAATAATCAGGAGGATATTGGCTATAAACGAGCTGTAATTGAAATCGACAAAGCGCAGATAAACTCCTGTTATACCTATAACTATAGCAACTACTAATAAAAGGTAATGACTTTCTGAATTGGCTTGCTCTGTTGAGTTCATTTGTATTTAATTTAAAGTGCAGCAAAAATATAAATGT
>JAQNCM010000035.1 GCA_029237615.1 Mucilaginibacter sp. | reverse complement strand
TACAAGAGCATTTTAAGATTTAACCGCAGTTAAATTTTAAGTTTCACTATTGAAAACTTAACGCTTCAATATCAAGCGGATCAAGAGGCATGCGTTAGTCGTACGGTTAACGGTAAACCATGATTCCAAATATCCGAAATGAAGTTTTTAAATACATGACACTTAGAAGTTTAGTTGCGGTTTTTTTATTTATACCAAATTATAATCAATGAGTACAACATTATTATACCTCATCATCGGGGTGCTGATAGGTGGGCTTCCCGGAGTCCTCATCGGTCGCTTTTTACTCCGGAAACTGTTCAAAGACCAGGAGATTTCAGCCCAAAATAAAGTTAAAAAGATTTTAAAGGATGCTGAAAATGATTCGGAGATCCTGAAGAAAAACAAATTACTGGAAGCTAAGGAGAAATTTTTACAAATGAAAGCCGAACACGAGCAGGAAATAAATGCTAAAAACAACAGCATCAACCAGCGGGAAAACGGCATCAAACAAAAAGAACAATCGCTTAACCAGCGTTTGGAAAACCAGAACCGCAAGGATGCGGAGCTGGATAACCTTCGTAAAAACCTGGAGCGCCAGACGGATATTGTTGCTAAAAAACAGGAAGAAGTTGAGGTCCTTAAAAATCAGCATGTAACCCAGCTGGAAACAATTGCGGGCTTATCGGCCGAAGATGCAAAAAATCAATTGGTGGATACTTTACGTGAAGAGGCCCGCAGCAAGGCCATGGCGCAAATAAAAGATATTGTTGACGAAGCCAAACTTACAGCGACTAAAGAAGCCAAAAAGATCGTTATACAAACTATCCAGCGTACCGCTACCGAAAGTGCGATCGAGAACACCGTTTCCATTTTCAATATTGAAAATGATGAAATAAAAGGTCGTATCATTGGTCGCGAAGGAAGGAACATTCGTGCATTGGAAGCCGCAACAGGTATTGAGATCATCGTAGATGATACACCGGAAGCGATCATTTTATCAGGGTTTGATCCTGTTAGGCGCGAAATTGCGCGTTTGGCTATGCACCGACTGGTAACAGACGGACGTATACACCCGGCCCGTATTGAAGAGGTGGTTGCCAAAACCAGGAAGCAAATTGAAGAAGAAATAGTTGAAATAGGTGAGCGTACCGTGATTGATCTCGGTATTAGCGGTTTGCATCCGGAGCTGATCCGTATGGTTGGCAGGATGCGTTACAGATCGTCATACGGGCAAAACCTGTTGCAGCACTCGCGCGAAGTAGCCAACTTTTGCGCTACCATGGCTGCGGAGCTTGGCTTAAATGTAAAGCTTGCCAAACGTGCCGGCTTACTACATGATATTGGTAAAGTGCCAGACGATAACCCGGAATTGCCACACGCTATTTTAGGGATGCAACTTGCAGAAAAATATAAAGAACATCCAGAAGTTTGTAATGCGATAGGCGCCCACCATGATGAGGTAGAAATGACCTCCATGCTGTCGCCGATCATACAGGTGTGCGATGCGATTTCAGGTGCCCGTCCCGGTGCACGCCGCGAGGTGGTTGAAAGCTACATCAAGCGTTTAAAAGAACTGGAAGAACTGGCGTTATCATACCCTGGCGTTGAAAAAACTTTTGCTATACAGGCTGGTCGTGAACTGCGTGTAGTGGTGGAGAGTGAAAAAATTAGTGATGCACAGTCGGAAGTATTGGCTGCTGATATTTCAAACCGGATACAAACAGAAATGACCTATCCGGGACAGATCAAAGTTACCGTTATCAGGGAAACAAGGTCTGTTGCGTTTGCGAAATAAAAACAAATTGTCATTGCGAGGCACGAAGCAATCGCGAACTTGCAAATCGCTCTGTATAGTGTGCGATTGCCACGCTATCGCTCGCAATGACATTATTATAAAATAGCATCAATTGAAAACCCAAATTAAATCTCAACCTGTAAAGGCAGCGGATAAACGCCCTGTTGATGTTTATTTTGATAAATATGCCGAAAGCCATCAAAATCCAACCAATAAACTGATTCATTGGATATGCGTACCGCTTATCGTATTTAGTTTATTTGGCCTTTTGTGGTCCATACCGTTCCCTTATATCAAATTTTTAGGCAAATACAACGGCTTCTTTAACTGGGCGTCTTTTTTAATTGCGTTCAGCATTTACTACTATTATAAGCTTTCGCCGATGCTGTCTTATTTAATGCTGCTTATCATATTCGGGTTTAGTTACCTGATTATGGATTTGCTTGACTGGCAAAAAACAGGAGGACCTGCGCTGTGGCAATCCTGCCTGGTTATTTTTGTACTATCATGGATAGGCCAGTTCATCGGCCATAAAATAGAAGGTAAAAAGCCATCGTTTTTAGACGACCTTAAATTTTTGCTGATCGGCCCCATATGGCTGCTCCACTTTATCCTTAAAAAGTTTTCCATCAGGTATTAACCGTATCCCCGCACTTGCCTTCATGTTTACCGAATTTTAATTTTGATCTGTTGTAGCGAAGATCAAATGTTCATCGTATTGCTTGTAATTCAACCAATTAAACCATGAAAATCAAACTGGCGCTACTGATCCTGTCTGCAGTTTTACTTAGTTGCGGTAAAGACCATAATAACAGCAATATAGTGGTTACAGGAATATTAACAGATTGCCCCGCCAACACTACCTGTACCTACAATTATTCTGATAATGCTGATTATACTACCTCGCCGCTCCAGACGGCGCATGGAAATTACAGGGTATTTGTTTATAAAAGCGTTAATGCTAATTCATGTGATGAAATTGCCTTACTTTATTTTAAAACTTCGTTAAGTAACAACAATTTTGATATTAACGCCAGCGAAATAGCCAGCGGGCAAACAGTAACTTATGGTTCCAGCTGCACTTGTTGCGAAATGATAGCTGTAAAACCTATTGGAGGCGAAATAAAAGGCAAAAGAACAGATGCAAGCCACTGGCTGATAAATGCGACCATTATTTTAGGTGGTTCCGACAACAAACCTGTTTTTACTTTAACAGTAAACCAATATTTCACTGTAAAGAGCTTGTAGGCGCAGTTACCTGATCTTACATATTCTTCCCTAGTTTCTCCAGCATTTCCTGCGGTATCTGTTCCAGATCAAGTACCAGGAAGCCGTCAAGGCAATCGGCAAATTTTGGATCGATATTAAAGCTGATGATTTTAGCATTCAGCGCAATATACTGTCTTAGCAATACCGGCACCTTCATATTGCGGATTTCTACCTCTGATATCAGGTTATCCAGTCCTTTAAAGCTGTCTTCGCCGGCCATTAACAGGTCGGTATCGATGCTTGCAAGGTCTACCTTGAATTTTTTCCGGGGCTTTACATATTGCGCCAGTTCATGATCAAAGTGATTGCGGTTGATATAATCAACAATAAGCGATTTGGAAAAATTTGAAAAAGAATTGCTGATGCTTACTGGCCCTATCAGGTAACGATAGCGGGGGTTATCCATCAAATACTTTAAAATGCCTTTCCACAATAAAAATAATGGCAGAGGTTTTTGCTGGTATTCTTTACGGATCCAGGAACGGCCCAGTTCAATGCTCTTTTTTAATACCGGCGTAAACTGCGATTTGATCTTAAACAACTCGGATATATAAAACCCGTTTTTACCGATGCTGTAAAATATCTCATCGCCCAAACCCAGGCGGTAAGCACCAACTATTAATTTGGCTTCTGTATCCCAAATAAAAAGATGGTGATAATAAATATCATATTCATCAAGGTCTGATGCCTTGTTGGTGCCTTCGCCAACCTCCCGAAAGGTTATTTCCCTTAACCGGCCAATTTCACGGATCACATTCGGGATAAGCGAGGTGGGCGCAATAAACACCTCATAATTCTTCTCTATCCAAATCCTGTAATCATCCCGCAAAGGTTGCATGTCTTTTTCCAGTAATGCGGTGGCTGTTTCAGGGGCTATTTCTTTAGGCTCCTTCTTTATTTTGAAAAGATTACGGGGATTAAACAACTTCTTTTCTTCGTCGAGCCCGGTGCCCAAAGCGTAGGTGCGGGCCCTTAAATAATTAAGCAGCTTGGTGCTATTATTATATTCAGGAATTTCAAGCACGTTAATGGGTTTGCCTATGCGCAGCTTGATGGTATGCCCATGCTTGTTAAATAACTCTGAAGGCAATTTGGCCGTCCGCAGTGCAGGGTGTATCAGGCTAAGCAAATTAAAAAGCAAGCCATTGTTGCCGTGGAAATAAATAGGCACCACCGGAACTTTAGCTTTCGCGATGATCTTGCCCACTACCGGGTGCCACAGCCTGTCGGTTACCTGTTTTTTATCCACCTTAAAGGTAGAGACTTCGCCTGCCGGGAATATCCCTATCGGGGTTCCATTGGCCAATAGCTCCAGTGTGTTTTTTAAACCGCTGATGCTGGACGAATGCTCCACATTTTCAAACGGGTTTACCGCTATAAAATAATCGGCAAGGTTGGGGATCTTTTTAAGCAGGAAATTAGCCATCAGCTTGGCATCGGGCCTTACCATACACAATATTTTCAACAGCACCATACCCTCAATACCGCCATAAGGGTGGTTCGCAATGGCTACAAAGCTGCCTGTAGCGGGTATGTTTTTCAGTTCCCTTTCGTCAAACTCTATATCAATTCCGCAGCCTTTCAAAATCGCATCCACAAAATCCGGACCCTGTTTGGGCTGCGCCTGGGCAAACAATTCGTTTACCTGGTTAATTTTCATGAGCTCCATCAATAAAGCAGCCAGCCCAGGCATTTTCAACTTATCTAGCTTTGTGGCTTTGGCAAACTCTTCGGTGGTGATTACTTTCATTCGTTATAAAAAATAAACCCCTGGTGGGGGAGATAAATATCCTGAAATTTTTTAATTTAACCCTGATAAACCTTATAAATGAAAGCGCGGATAAAAAACTACCTGTCTGTTACCAAAAAAGAATGGAACGGTATGATAGTACTTGTTATATTAATTGCATTGGTATTGGCTGCGCCCTACGTTTATCAAGTATTCCGCAAAGATACTACAATAAATTTTAAAGATTTCGATAAAGCGGCAGAGCAGCTAAGTAAGGCGGGGCTACAAAAATCCTATCCGGGTAATAAGGCAGGTGAGGATGATAAGCTGGCAAATCCAATAATGTTTGCCTTTAATCCCAACGGACTCACCGTTGCCCAATGGAAGCAGCTTGGTTTAAGCGAATACCAGGCAAATATTATTAAACATTTCGAGGCCAAAGGCGGCAGATTTTACGGCAAAGATGATGTAAAAAAGATATACGGCATTACCGCAGATGACTATAAACGGCTGGAACCCTACATCAATATCCTCCAAAGCGATAATGTTTCAAAAAAAGTGAAGCCGGGCCAGGTTATCGAGCTCAACAGTGCTGATTCTGCTAAGCTCACGGAACTAAACGGAATAGGTCCGTCATTTGCGCTGCGCATTATCAGCTATCGCGGTCGGTTGGGCGGTTTTTACTATAAGGAGCAGCTGAAAGAAATTTACGGATTGGATTCGTTGAAATACGCTGCTATTAAAGACCAGGTTTCGATAGATCCCGCCAGGGTAAAGAAAATAGCGATCAATGCCATCTCGTTCGAGCAATTGCGGATATTCCCTTACCTTGGCTATAAACAGGTGAATGCTATAATCCAGTACCGTGTGCAGCATGGTAATTATGCCTCAATGGCCGATATGAAAAATATTGCGATACTGGATGACGGAATTTTGCGTAAAATTGAACCATATTTAATTTTTAAATGATAGCGCAGCAAATAAAATCGGTCATACGTGATATACCTGATTTCCCGAAGCCGGGAATAATTTTTAAAGATATAACCCCAATTTTGAAGGACCCGGCTTTATGCAGCCAGATTATTGACGCCTTTGTCGAAGAATTAAAAGGCACGCGCATTGATGCCATTGCAGGCATTGAAAGTCGCGGGTTTTTGTTTGGGTTAACGCTGGCAACAAAACTGGGCGTGCCATTTGTACCGGTGCGTAAAGCCGGGAAGTTGCCATTCACCATCAAACAAAAAGCCTACAAACTGGAATACGGCACCGCCACCATCGAGCTGCATACCGACGCTTTTGAACCCGGACAGCACATACTGATCCACGACGACCTGTTGGCAACTGGCGGTACCGCCCTTGCCGCCAGCGAACTGATACAGGAAATGGGTGGCATAGTAGCCGGATTTTCGTTTGTGGTAGGACTAGGTTTTTTAAAGGGCCGGGAACGCATTACCCCGGTTTGTGATAAGGTGGTGGTATTGGCGGATTATTGAGGGGGAGGGAGTCCGGAAGTCCGGGAGTCCGGGAGACCGGGAGACCGAAAGACCGAAGTTCCCCATCACGTCATTGCGTCCAAAGGACTCCTTTGGAGAAGAATAAAGCAATTATTATAAATTTTCTTGTCATTGCGAGCGCAGTTAAGCAAATCAACTGTCCGGTTTTACCGATGCATCTCAACCACCTACTTATCATGCGCAGAAGATTCTTCACTGCGTTCTGAATGACAAATAGGTTGTTTTTTTCTTGTCATCCAGATCCGCCAGATGGCGGAGAAGGATCTTATTCAGCATTACCGGAATACCACCTACTTATCATGCGCAGGAGATTCTTCACTGCGTTCTGAATGACAAGGGAGTTGCCTTTTCTTTTTGTCATCCAGAGCGGGAGCGAAGGATCTTATTCAGCATTACCGGAATACCACCTACTTATCATGCGCAGAAGATTCTTCACTGCGTTCTGAATGACAAATAGGTTGTTTTTTTCTTGTCATCCAGAACGAGAGCGAAGGATCTTATTCGGCATAAAGGTTATGCGGTATACTTACCAAATGAAGGAGATCCTTCACTGCGTTGCCAATGACAAATAGGTTGTTTTTTTCTTGTCATCCAGATCCGCCAGATGGCGGAGAAGGATCTTATTCAGCATAAAGGTTATGCGGTATACTTACCAAATGAAGGAGATTCTTCACTGCGTTCCTGAATGATAATCTGTTTTAATCCGGACGGTGCCAGGCTTTCTTCTATTTATGAAAATAATCCGGCGGAAACACTTTTTGTCCGTGTTTTTCGGCGACGGCTATTAGCTTTTCAATGCTTTCGTGATCCATTGGCGGCGGCGGTAAAAACTCACCCGCGGCTACTGGTTTTCCTATTTCAATAAACATTTCTTCCAACCCGGCCGGTACTACCACGCAAAGCAGGTGTGCCAGGGTATCAGTTTTATTTTTAAACTGGTGAACAATGCCACCTTTCGGAATCACTACGTAGGCTCCTTTTTTAGCAATATAGGTGCCCGCTTCCGAGGTAACCTCTATCTCACCGTCGACTACATAAAACGTTTCCTGGAAATCAGCATGTGCATGCGGACCGGGGCCGCTATTAGGCGGAACCAGCATATCAATGGTGGCAAATGCTCCTCCGGTTTGTTTGCCGCTTGCCAAAATGCGGTAGGTATCGCCCACTACCGAAAGGTGTTGTCCGTCGTGGCCGCCTAAGGTGATAGGGGCTGGTTTTGTGTTTTGCATAGGATGGTTTTGTTATTTGATAACTTGGGGGAGGGGTAATTGTTTGGGGTGGCATATATAACAGAACACACGTGAGGAGGTGTAATTAAATTAATGTTTTTGGCATCGCAAGTGTTAATGCTTAAATAATTGCGATAGTAATATTATAGTACATTTATTTTTCAATTTACCCATACCTTCCCCGCTACCGAAGCGTCATACTGTGTAAAAAAGCAAATAAATCAAGCACATTTGCAGCTATGTCGTTCAAACAATACCAACTAATAGAATTAACAGCGGATATTAATCCAGTTATCAAAAAAGGATTAAAAGGCGTTATTTTAGAAGTATGGGCTGATGATGTTTTTGAAGTTGAATTTGTAAAGGAAGATGCCACTAATTATGAATTTAAGGGACAATTTACCTTTACCGTGAGCGCAGCTTCGATAAAGCTAGCTTAAGTGGATACCCTGGATACGCTGGATGCCCTGGATATTGCGGATGCCACGGACAAGCCGGATGCGCCGGATACCCCGGCTAACATCCCCATTATCCGCCACCACCAACATTAGTTGCAAAATCAAATAAATTTATTTTCAAGGCATTGGAAGGTTAATTATCAACCCTATGTCAGCTAAACCTGCTATTCATACCAAATACCAATACGTTCTGTTTTCGGCCCTGCTAAAATTGAAACTATTGGCTTATTTATTGCGTTACTTTGCTATAAACCAAGCATAAATACATGGATTCTTTATTGACAGATACAACGGCGGGATACGATTTTTCTATTAACGATAATCAGAAAATGATAGGCCAGATGGCAAAAGATTTTGCCGAAAAACATATCAGGCCGCACGTGATGGAATGGGACGAGGCGCAGCATTTCCCGGTTGATCTTTTCAAAAAGCTGGGCGAACTAGGCATGATGGGCGTAGTAGTACCCGAACAATATGGCGGCTCTGGCTTTGGCTATTTTGAATATGTAACTGTTATTGTGGAGATTGCCAAAGTTTGCGGTTCCATCGGTTTATCTGTAGCGGCGCATAATTCGCTGTGCACCGGTCATATCCTGGCGTTCGGCAGCGAGGAGCAAAAGCACCGCTGGCTGCCTAAATTGGCCACTGCGGAGTGGATAGGCGCCTGGGGATTAACCGAAGCCAATACCGGCTCGGATGCTATGGGCATGAACACCACCGCTGTACTGGATGGTGATCATTATGTGATAAACGGATCCAAAAACTGGATCACGCATGGTAAATCAGGCGACGTGGCCGTAGTAATGGTCCGCACAGGGGCCAAGGGCGATTCAAAAGGAATATCTGCATTGGTGATCGAAAAGGGTACGCCGGGCTTTACCCATGGCAAAAAAGAAAACAAACTGGGCATGCGTGCCTCAGAAACAACCGAACTGATATTCGACAATTGCCGCGTACCAATAGAAAACCTTTTGGGCAAAGAGGGCGAGGGCTTTAAGCAGGCCATGAAGGTATTGGATGGCGGCCGTATCTCTATTGCCGCATTGTCATTAGGCATAGCAAAAGGAGCTTTTGAAGCCGCGGTAATTTATGCAAAACAACGCCGGCAGTTCGGCCAGCCGATAAGCAATTTCCAGGGTATAGCTTTCAAACTGGCAGATATGGCGACCGAAATTGAAGCCGCCGAATTACTGATCATGCAGGCCGCGGACCTTAAAAACAGGCACCTGTCGGTAACCAAGCAGTCGGCCATGGCCAAATACTTTGCGTCGGAAGTTGCGGTACGTACCGCAACCGAAGCGGTGCAGATCTTCGGTGGATACGGTTATACAAAAGATTTCCCGGTAGAAAAATATTACCGCGACGCCAAGCTTTGCACTATAGGTGAGGGAACTTCGGAGATTCAGAAGATTGTGATCAGCAGGGAGGTGTTGAGGTAGTTGAATTGTTGAGTTGATGAATCGTTGGAAGGTTGGAATGTTGTGTATTGAAATTTATTTTTTGGTAGATATCCTTAGAATTAGATAAGTTAATATAACAGTTCCGATTGGTATTAATGTGAGACACGAATTTATGGTATTCATATTTTTAAAATAAGGAATATCACTTATCCAGTATAATATAAAAAACAACGTTGAAAAATATACAATCGTAAAAGCCAATTTCCTTGTGCGACTAAATTTAAGTGAAATTAGTAATATTGAGAAAACAATAACTGACGTAACTATAATAAGTAATGACGACAATATCTGATCTCCGCTTGCGAAGGCATAGGCTGGTATCAATAATAAAATGCTTAAAAAAGTTGTCTTGTGATTTTTCATACTGAGGTTTACACTGCAGAGGTTTTATATTGAAAATAATAAATATAGGTTTTTAACCTATATACAATGCCTACTAATCAAAAAACCATTTTCAAATTCCAAAAACATTCTCTATCTTTGCCCTCCCACGAAAGGAGGTATTTCAGGAATTATGATCATTATTAACGTAAAAGACGGCGAATCATTAGATAAAGCATTAAAACGCTTTAAAAAGAAATTTGAAAAGACAGGAGTTTTAAGAGAACTTCGCAGTCGCCAGGCATTTGAAAAGAAATCTGTAACCCGTCGCCACGTGGTGAAACATGCCATCTACAAGCAAAATATGAACTTAGAAGCAACTGTTTAATTTTTTTAAGAAATTTAAAAATTTTTTCAGAATTTCTAATCAAAATATAAAAACTATTTGTACATTCATCATTCGGGTGTACAAGTAGTTTTTCATGTTTACAGAGCGTTTTATCCGGTATATTAAATTCGAAAAAAGGTACTCTCCGCATACCGTATCCGCCTATCAGTCAGATCTCGATCAGTTTGTCAATTATCTTAACAACCCTGATAAACAAATACCACCACCCGATCCTGTAATTACACATCCTTCACAAATAACGCATCACCACATCCGTAACTGGATGGTGGAGCTGATGAATGAGCACATCATTGCGCGTTCTGTGAACCGAAAAATAGCAACGCTGCGCAAATACTTTAAATTTTTATTGCAGGAAGACCTGATCGAATTTAACCCGGCTTCAAAGATCAATACCCCCAAAATCCCTAAAAACTTGCCGGTTGTGGTGGAAGATGTACGTCTTACCCAAATGCTTGATGAAAATGAGGTTTTTGGAGATGATTTTAAAGGTCAGCGGGACAAGCTGGTTGTTGAAATGCTTTTTGGCACCGGTATACGCCTGGCCGAACTGCTGGGCATAAAAGAAACCGACATTAATGTTTACGAGGGTACAGTGAAAGTTTTGGGCAAACGGAACAAGGAACGTATTATTCCGATAAATAATGAATTAAAGATTTTAATAGCCGCCTACCTGGAGTTAAAGAAAAATCAAAATTTTAGCAACAATTCCCTAACCTTAATCGTTACAGATAAAGGAGCAGATGCTTACGCGAAGTTGATTTATTTGATCGTGCAGAAATACCTATCATACATATCCACCCAAGATAAAAAGAGCCCGCACGTGCTGCGGCATACTTTTGCAACAAGCTTATTAAACCGCGGCGCCGACTTAAACGCCATTAAAGAACTTTTGGGACACGCTAACTTAAGCGCTACCCAAATTTATACGCACAATTCCGTTGAACGATTAAAGTCTATTTACAAACAAGCCCATCCAAAGGCATAAAAAGGAGGAAACATGAAAATTACAGTGCAATCTATTCGTTTTAATGCAGACAAGAAGTTATTGGAT
>JAQNCM010000528.1 GCA_029237615.1 Mucilaginibacter sp. | reverse complement strand
TGCAGCTGGTCAACTTTGAGTCTACGGGTTGTATTTAGGACGTTGCGCTAGGCCAGAGCAATGGATCAGCTTGCCTTTATATATCAGACGTTTGAGACTCAGTGACCTGATACATGGCACATGCAGGCCCCAGCGTTCTAACCGCGCTAGCTTGGGATGTCCGGGTTCCAGCCAGCCGTGAGGAAGCCAGTGTTCCATTTGGCTGGGATTGATATTCAATCCGTGGTTGATAAGTGCCTCGTCCCCAGCAACTCTGAACCCGCCTTGCCTTCCCTTCCTTAACATCACGATTGGTCTACTCTCCAGAGAGCTTGCTAGACACACAACGCTGCTGAAAACCTTCTCCATCTCTCTACTAACGGTCAATGATGTCAAGACAGAGGCTTTACGTACAACAGCTACGGCACTAATAATGACGTACGCGACCACTCCATAACATTGAGGCGCGCCACTCTCGTACTGACACTAGCATACCAGGGCGACCATTACTGCTCCAGAGACAACGGCCCCAACGCCCCGAATCAGAACTCGTACCACTACTATAACCGGTAAGCGAACATTATACATTCGATGTCCCTCTGAGAGATAGACACGTACGGATAGCTAATACCAAGAGCTTGCCAGGAACGGGTCGTACTATTACAGCAACCCTTATAAGAGCTACTACAACGGTGGCAAAGGGGGCGCAGTCTACACTCCACCGCCCAGGAACACCAACTCGGATCAGAAAGAGGACACCAAAAGGGGCCGTGAAGGGCGACTCCTACTCCGGAGCCAACGACGCTAAAGGAGATGTGGCATCCTCTTCGCCGCCGAGCAACGGCATCGCCGGTGGTAACCCATATAACTACTACAACATTACTGTCAACGTCTCAAAGAGCAGCGGTAACTCGTCTCCTACCGCCGGAAGTGGTGGCACTTCGAGCAGCTCTGGCAAGCAGCCCTAGCACACTCGGGCAGCACCTGGAAACGGGCACTGCGCTCGGTGAATGCTGCTGGGCTGGGGGTCGAGTTTCAGGTTGGCAGTGTTTGGGAAACGGTTTCTTTAAAGGCTTTGGCATGATTAGTCGGTTATATTTCTTCCGACATTAGACCCTGGTCAGGATTTGGCGTCCAGGAAATGGAAAGCTAATCCTCAGCCCTCCTCCCTGCTAAGAACCGTTTTCCATTATCATCAAACCTTTTTCTGCCATATCTACATTTTTAGATCTTTGATTTCCAGAGCAGTGTAAGGCGCAGAAGACAGAAACCAACACCGTTTTACCGTCATACATACCTATTTTCTTGAATAAGCTCTGGATCGGTACCACCACGTGCGTATTCTCATCGTTGGTGTCATAACCTACAGCCGGATCCGTGCTGCGCTAGGTGCAACATCCTCCGCCATCCTGCCTTTGGCTCAACCTAGTCTCTCACTTCTCACAATTCTGCTCGCCGTCAATTTGCAATAAGCCTTCCTGAATGAGACGACAACACTCATCCCGCTTTTGAGTACAATAGTCGGTACTAAATGCAGTCGCGCCGCCCATGTCTGTGGCCCCTAGAAGATGGGTAGTAGCCTCTTGCCAGATCCTGTATCGACTGGTACGATCCGGCCCAGCAGCTGTCTATAACGTAGTCAATCATATCGCCTTCGGCTTCTGCACGAGGAAGAATGCCTTCCTTGAACAGCTCCACAACTTCGAACTCGGGGCTGTCTTCTGGGTGTCCAGGCTGCCGAGCATGAACGGAAGGAAATTGACCTCGGCATTGTGACAGAAGCTCTGCATGACGTATGGGCATGGCGTGTGCCGTTCGAGCATGTTGTAAATGTCGCTCTCTCGCTCCAGCCCATTGGAGTCTTCATCTCTGGGATATTTGACCGCGATGCTTTCGGTGATCTGGTAGACCCACGAGATGGCACCCATGGGCAGGAACCGCGACTTGGAAATTTTCGTGGGAATGATAAGGAGGAAGAAAGTGACATGACATAGTCGATAACGGGGGAGACGGAGAAGCAACATCGTGTTGGTGTTCTCCCCTTTACCTAAAAAGTAGCGTTAAATATTTGTTAGTCCGTCACGGGTCAAATTCGCGCTCGGGGTCACGGAAAATAAATGACTGTGCCTAGAAGTAGAGAACTGATGTCCTCTGTTTCTATTCTACGTAGTTGCCATGTCTTAGATATAACACGAGTCAATGTCGTCTCTTAAGCTCCGCCGAGCCGACTTTTCCCAAGCATCTGCAACCCTCTAAGGACTTGACTTGGACCTATAACGTCTTTGTTCTACGCGGGTATGCTCCCACTCTGTTTCCTCATGGTTGCCGGGGAACAGCCACGCATAAAGTAAATCCCAGGTCACAATTTCCTCAGGAATAGCATCCACGTAGCCGTCCTCGGGAATCCTCAGTGGGCTTTCGATGTCTCGTACATAGTGGCATCTCGCAGGGAACGCATGGTGCGCAGCTTCGCCAAATTCTCTGCTGAGATAGCCCTTTCCACAACGGACGCAGAACTTGACGAGGTGGTGCCAGTTTGTGAGGTGATCCCTGGGCCTCGATTAGCATTCCCGCTGTGTCATGAATGCGACTAATACACATGCCTCAAGTCGCTCATGGGTTTGAAGGATACCGCGGCGCATTCGTAGTACCATGGCGCATCGAATCTGTCCGGATTGCGTGCTCGATATGGGCAGATATACCCCTGGGCAGGAGCTGTCTCGATGAGTAAGCTCATGATGGGGTAGAACTTGAAAACTTGCTTAGGTGACGTTGTGTTTAGGTGCAACCGGGGTTTGCAGTGTCTGACAGTCTGAGAGAGTTGACTTGACGGGCAGAGGCGA
>JAQNCM010000016.1 GCA_029237615.1 Mucilaginibacter sp. | reverse complement strand
AGTCCTGTACCTGTTAAAAGTGTTATATAATGATTTGGCTAACATAGCTGCCCGTGATTGATCATTATCCAATAAAACGGCCTGATCTTAAACCTGTTTAACAGGTTAACCGGGCGCATCAATACTTTATAATTAAACTGCTGCAGGTTAATTAACGTGTGGTGAAAATAATAAGAGGCCATTTGCGGGTAGCCTAAATCCTTATAATAATTCTCAGTGCGTAAGGCTGCATTTTGGACTTCATTTGACTTATAAAAAGGGGAATCAATGATATGGATCTCACCGTTTCGGGCTAAACATGTAAGGGCATCTGCTAAAATTTTATTTAATGAAGGAAAATATTGAATTGATGCAGCAAATAAGATGATATCAAACTTAATCTCCTTAAACATTCCCGGTTTAAACTGACCGCAAATAAATTCAAGATTTTTTCTCCTAAATACTCTTTCAGCCTGGTTAATGTCTACCCGGTTAATGTCCAGTCCAATTACATGGGTTCGTTGATCTTCTGATAATTTCGCTGCTAACCATCCGTTTCCGCAACCAATCTCTAAAATTTCCAATGGCTTATTTTTTTTTGAAAGGTATGCAACAAGCCTTTCTAACGACTGCTTTCTTACCCGCCATTCCTTATGGTAGATAGCCGAAGCGGCTGTGTCAGGCAACCAGATCAGTTGAGCATCGGTTAACACCCGCATTTCTTTCTGCCTTACAGAAATATACAAATCTTCAAAATTTGAATTCACCATGTGTTTGCCTGTAACGTCCACATTCACTTTGATTAAAACCCTTGTATTTCCGGTTGCCGGTACCTCCATACCTTTTGCAGCAGCTTTATTTCGTAGGGATGTTGATACACGTTTATTTTATACCTCAACCCCGCTATCAGTTGTATTGCCTTTCTCTTCACCAGGTTAAGCCGGATGTCAGTTACCGTTGGGTAAACGCCGTTCAACACGGTTTCAAAATTCCTGATCTTGTCGATCATCCCGGGCGTAAGCCATGGTGTAAGCGGATTTTTCCGTAAATCAAAGCTTTCCCATGCGGGGCTTATCCAATCCTCAAGCGTTTGCGGGAATTTAAACCCACTGGCCAAAACCTGTTTGTACATCTCCGATCCCTCAGTGGGCACCGGGCTGTAGGTATAGATAATGATCTCTGTTTTACGGTTAACCTGTTTTACTTTTTTAATAAAATCAATTTCAAAATCGATCTGGGCTTGTACTTTTTCCGGCGTTGGGGCTGGTGTACCAAGCACAAATGAATACTCCGGGATGATGTCAAACTTTTTAAGCCTTTCAGCAAATTCAATTATCTGGTCACCGGTTTGCGTGCCGCCTTTGTCCATTTGCGCCAAAACCTCATTATTCCCGCTTTCGGCACCAAAAAAAATAATCTTACAGCCTGCTTCACGGATTGCCGATAACGATGAATCCTTAAATTTGCTCATCGTGTCTATACGGGCCATTCCCCACCAGGTCATGTTTTCATCTTTTATAAGTTTTGCAAACTCAACGGCCCTTTTCTCTGACACAAAAAAATTATTATCATGAAATTCAATCGCATCGGCACCCCATTTATCCTTTATATATTTTACATCCTTATAAATCTGTTGTGCTGACTTACCTTTCCATCTTGCCTCATAAATAGGCACCACGGCGCAAAACGAACAAGTAAACGGGCAGCCGATGCTCGAATGATAGGCAAGCGTTTTTTCACCTAAATATGTTTTTCCTAAAAATTTGGGTACCGGGTAAAATTCGTTCAGCCGATCATAGGGTAATGGCGGAAGCGAATCCTGGTCGATGAGATCTTCTTTGGCAGTTTTAAATACCCTGTTATCCGGACCTTTATAGATCAGGTTTCTTATAAATTCAAACGGCTTTCCTTTTTCAAGTGCATCTATCAATTCAGGAAATGCATGATCGCCGGGGCCGTTGATAATAAAATCAACATAGCCGGAGTAAAGCACCGCATTGGGCTGGTTTGATGGAAAATAGCCGCCCCATATCATGATTGTATCAGGAAAATCTTTTTTAACCGCTTTTGCTGCAAGTATGGCCTGCTTTAACTGAGGGCCGGGCATAACAGTAAACCCAAGGTATTTATACTCTCCCGTATTTAAATAGTCCCCTATTTTTTTAATCGGGTCAGTTTCGCAGTTACCATCCACAATTGCCCACTCATATTTTCCGTCCACCGAGGCTGCAATATTTAAGATAGAATTCGGTATCCGGTATTTGTTATTGGCGCTTTTGGGGTTGAACAATAAAATTTTACTCATTTTTTTTATTTGCAATGTGATCCGGCAAAATTAGCCCCCGCAATACCGGCAGGCTTACACCTGCCGGTACATCGCCCATAGCGGGGACATTCCACAATAAACACATTTAACCCAATTAAAATTGAGCTAACTGTTCATAGTAATTACGCCGTCAAAAAATGTAAGGTTGCCTGTACCGGAAAATAAATTGACTGAGCAACCTTTGGTAACAGCGCCTCGTATTTGCTGATGATAACCGTTATTTAAATTATAAACACCTTGATCAGCACCTTAAAAAGATATGTTAAACAGCACGTTTTTCCATCGCAGATAAAAGAGAAGGAAGTTGTGGAAGCTTATGATATATGGGCTGATAATTACGATTCACAACCCGGCAACCTGATGCTTGATCTGGATGAATTGCTATTTGCCAAACTACTAACCAATGTTGAGTTTAAAAACAAAGCTGTGGCAGACATAGGCTGTGGTACCGGAAGGCATTGGAATAAAATGTTACAAAAATCGCCTGCAAGTTTGACAGGGTTTGATGTATCACAGGGAATGCTTGACAAGCTAAAAGAAAAGTTCGCAATGGCTAAAATCCGGCAAATAACGGATAACCGTTTTGATGCTGTTGACGATCACACTTACGACGTAATAGTATCCACATTAACCGTTGCCCATATTGAAAATATTGAAGAAGCGCTGGATGCATGGTGCAGAATACTTAAAGATAGCGGAGACATTATTATCACCGATTTTCACCCGGATGCCCTGGCGGATGGAGGTAAAAGAACATTTGCCCATGGAAAGGCGCAAATTGCCGTGCAAAATTTCGTACACACCACCGGGGTGATAAAAAAGATCCTTTTAAAAAATGGCTTCGGTGTGGTTGCTGAAGATGAAACGCGAATTGACGACGCAGTAGCACATTATTATACTGAGCAAAATGCATTGCATGTATATAATAAGTTTAAAGGCTTTCCTATTATTTACGGGATGCATTTAAGGAGGGCGGTATGATCCTTAATAATGTAAAAGTTGCCGGCACTGACGAACAGGTCAATATCAGGGTTGATAAAAATATGATAGCCCAAATATCGCCGTTATCTCTTACTGACGGATCGCTTCAACTAACATTCGTAAATGCTGTCATTTTTCCGGGTCTTATAAATTCTCACGATCACCTCGACTTTAATCTATTCTCTCCGTTAGGCAACAAAACTTATTCTAATTACACAGAATGGGGTAAACACCTGCACGAAACATATAAAGAGGAGATTGCGGCAATATTAAAAATCCCCTTTTTAATGCGGGTGCAGTGGGGAATATTTAAAAACCTGATATGTGGCGTCACTACGGTGGTAAATCATGGAGAAAGGTTGGGTTTAGGCAACAATCTTATCACTGTTTTTGAACAATGTCAAAGCCTGCATTCGGTACATTTTGAAAAACAATGGCGGTTTAAATTAAATAATCCTTTCAAATTAAATCTTCCTGCCACTATACATATTGGCGAAGGTAGTGATGAGCTGGCATCCGGCGAGATCGATGAACTGACGCGGTGGAATTTATTTAATAAAAAACTGATAGGTATCCATGCGGTGGCCATGTCTCAATACCAGGCAAAAAAGTTCAAGGCCATCATATGGTGCCCGGAGTCGAATTATTTTTTATTGAACAAAATTGCCCCCGTAAATATTTTAGAAAAGAATGCCGCTGTATTGTTTGGCACTGACTCCACTTTGACTGGTAACTGGGATATCTGGCAACATTTAAAGTTCGCCCGGGCAACCAAAATGCTTGACGACAGACCACTTTACCATACGCTAAACCAAAATCCAGCCGCTATATGGCAGCTGAACTGCGGAGAAATTGCGCGGGGCAAAGATGCCGATCTGGTAGTGGCCAATACGAAACCCGGCAAAACGAGTTATGACAGTTTTTTTTCAATTGGGCCTGCTGACTTGTTACTGGTGGTGCATAAGGGGAATATCCGGCTGTTTGATGAAACGTTGTTAACGCAATTAAAGGCGATTGACCTAAATAAATACAGTAAAATTTGCATCAATGGGAGCTATAAATACATACAGGGTGATTTGCCAGGTTTAATTGAAAAGATAAAAGGATATAATCCGGAAGTTAATTTTCCGGTAAGTACAGCGTAAATCTTATTAATATGAAGTTTGTTTTTGCCAGCTATGTATATACAAAAGAGTTTAACCAACCCCTGCCCTGGCTAAAACGAATTGGTATATATGGCGGTATTTTGGAACGGTTAAGCATAAAAAACACAGTTATCAGTATTGAACAGATAGATTATGAAGGCTATTTTTTTCATAAAGGAGTTTATTACCACTTTAAACGATTCTTAAAACCATCCCGTTACTTTCCCTTTTATATAAACCGTTTTATAGAAAAGCTGCAACCGGATATTGTGGTAATACAGGGACTTCATTCGCCTTTGCAGGTAATACAATTACGTTTAACGCTTGGCAAAAAAGTAAAGATCATAGCGCACCATCATGCCGAAAAGCCCTTTAACGGCGTCAAAAAGAACCTGCAGCAAATTGCAGACCGTTGTATTAATGCCTATTTATTTGCATCAAAACCGATGGGCTTAGATTGGGTAACAAAAGGCAACCTTGCATCGCCGGAAAAAATACACGAGGTGATGGAAGTATCCTCTCTTTTTTACCCGCTTGATAAAACGGCTGCGAAACTGCAAACCGGGGCGTCTGGCGACCCGGTGTTTTTATGGGTAGGCCGACTTAATGAAAACAAAGACCCTTTGAATGTAGTAAGGGCATTTTTAAAATTTGCAGTTACAAACCCAACTGCTCATTTTTATATGATTTATCATACCGATGAGCTGATCGAGGATATTAGAGCATTATTAAAAAGTTCCGGTCCAAACAACATTCATTTAATTGGTATGCTCCCCCATCTCGAATTGCTGTACTGGTATAACAGTGCTGATTTTTTTATTTCAGGTTCGTATTATGAGGGCAGTGGCACGGCAGTTTGCGAGGCAATGTCGTGTGGTTGTGTTCCTATAGTGACCAATATATTTTCTTTCAGGATGATAACCGATGACGGGAATTGCGGTATTTTATATGAGGCCGGGAATGAGGCAGCGTTGTTGTCAGCATTGGAGCAAACTAAATATTTAGACGTAAATGACAAGCGAAACAAGTCACTCGCTTATTTTAAATCGCACTTATCTTTCGAAGCCATAGCGCAAAAAATCCAGGAAATTGCGGCAACGCTATAGATATTTATTCATAATGATCAATTACCGATTAAAAAACTGTCTCGTTATTTCATACTATCATGTATGGTATGAATAGCTTCCATGTGATTTTTTAAAATCCTCAATGCCCTGTTCGCAAAAGATTTAATCTCGGGATCGTTGGATGTCTTTGAAGTATTTTCAAACATATTCAAGTAGCGGTTATGCTCTTTTATCACATTATCAACGTACGCATTGTCAAAATCTTTCCCGGTTTTTCGCGACAGTGAATCAATTGTTTTTTGTTTTATAGTATCCGGCACGACAGGCAAAGTTATATGCCGGCCTTTTGCGAGGACCGCTATTCTTTTTTCAGCTCTGGCAATGTCCTTTATCATCATTGCACCAAAATTTTTAACCCTTTTATTTTGAGCTTGATGCAATGCAAGCTTTCCCATTGCAGCCTCTGCCATGCACCCTTTGGCTGCTTCTACCACAAATTGGGCATCATTTTTATCGGCCGGAACATTTAATTTAGGAGAAGTATCTTTTATTGCATTTAAGCTGTCGGCACTTGAAATACTGTCGGTATTTTCTGTAGTAGTATTTGTGCCTCTTTGGTTACAAGCTTGTATCACGCACATAGCCGACACGAATATTACACTTAAACACAAATTTCTCATGAGGATCTGGCGCATTTTGGTTTCCGAACTACCATAACAAACTATAAAATAATTAGTTTCGATATGCTATACATGCAAGTAACAATAATTTTTCAATAAATCAACATTCCTTCCTAGTATGCCTCATAGATACCTTTTCGAAAGAAAAATCATCATTTAATAAATATGACAGAAAGACTATTTTTGCGCTTTAATTATTTTAAGTGGGAAAAGACAAATTAAAACGATTTGCTGAAATAGACACCTTCAGTAACGTTTTACAATTAGATGCCGGTAAAGCTTATAAAGGCAGCTGGAATACAGCATTTTTTAAAAACAGCAACCCTGTAGTGCTGGAGCTGGCCTGCGGGAAAGGCGAGTACACAGTCAATTTGGCTACCATGTTTCCGGGTAAAAACTTTATAGGGGTCGATTACAAAGGCAACCGGATTTGGCGTGGCGCAAAAACCGCATTAGAGGAGGGTGTCGATAACGTCGCTTTTTTACGTATTCAGATTGAAACGATACTTGATTATTTTTTAGCAGGTGAAGTGGATGAGATATGGATCACTTTTCCGGATCCGCAGCCCCAAATAAGCCGCGAAAAGAAAAGACTTACATCACCCCGTTTTTTAGATAAATATAAATTGATATTAAAACCGGGAGGCCATATCAATTTGAAAACCGACAATGACGGACTGCACGTTTATACTGCTGAGAAAATAGCAGAAACGGCGTTAAAGCTTCATGTAAAAACAGAAGATCTTTATCATTCTGAGTACGCTAATGAGGTGCTTTCCATCAAAACTTATTACGAAAAAAAATACCTGAAGGACAATAAGAATATTAACTATCTTAAATTCTCTTTTAGTTAAGCGATGAAGGATGATAATTTTTTTGAAAGGGTGTATGAAGTTGCAAGGCTGATACCGGCGGGAAGAGTGACCTCATATGGCGCTATCGCTGCTTATCTTGGCACCAAGGGTTCGTCTCGAATGGTAGGCTATGCAATGCAGGCATGTGGAAAGGCATTGCCGCCTGTGCCTGCGCATCGTGTGGTTAACCGGCAGGGCCTCTTAACCGCTAAATTTCACTTCGGCGGTAATTTAATGGAACAATTATTAGCCAGCGAAGGGATTAACGTAGTTGATAACCAGGTGCAGGATTTTAAATCCATTTTTTGGGATCCGGCAATTGAACTGGCGCTATAGCCAGCCATTAAATGGCTAGCTCATATTTGCTTTTATAGTCGGTAAACAACCAGGTTAGCAGTATCACGGTTCCAAAAATAATATAATACAACTTTCCTTCTGCATTATTGGTAAACAGTAAGTAAGCCAGGGCTATCAACAATATACCAAGCAAAAACTCAATTGATCCCTGTACGTGAAAAGGGATAACTTTAACCAGGCCAACACTGTAATCTGTTAACAGCGTGATTACTAAATGTAACGTCCCGATGGCATAAGTAAAAATAGCAAGCAACCCGGTGAAGCCAAAAAGTGAAGGCGAAGCCAAAAGAATTACCGCCAACAGGTAATTGATAATACCATGATTTTTAGGCAAAATGAATTTCATATCTGGTTTATTTAAAAGGACTTGTCTTCTAAGTTACAATTTATTCATCAATAATTTGAAGAAGCTCCATCCGGTTGCCAAAAGGATCAATAAATGCAAACCTTATGCGACCGGGGATGCGTGGCTCTTCTAGTATTTGTACGTTAGATTTTTCTAAATGTTTCCTTGATTCATTAATATCTTTCACTTCAAATGCCGTATGACGGATTGATTGCCCATGATAAGGCTCAACGCCGATATGTAACTGGATATCGCCGATATTAAGCCAATATCCCGCGCTACTGAACAAATGGTCAGGCCTTTCAATCAGCTGCAAACCCATTATGCCTGTATAAAATTGCTTTGCCTCTTCCAGCCTTTCAGCAGGCACACAAATATGTATATGGTTTGCGCGGGTAAATTCAATCATTATTCATCTTCGGCAAAAGTGAGCACATAATTGTTATTGTCCAGTATAGAGAATTCTGTAGCGCCGTAAAACGTGGTATCAAGCGGCTTTAGTATTTTCACTTTGTCTTTTATCAGCTCAAAAAACTCCCTTATCTTTTTAAGTTTAATATAAAGCAGTTGCGAGGCGCCATTTTGCCGGCTTATCTCAGGCAATTCATCCC
>JAQNCM010000642.1 GCA_029237615.1 Mucilaginibacter sp. | reverse complement strand
AGCATTCTCGAGCGGAACCCTGATCTGGTAGTGGAGCTGAAATCGCAAATGGCTGATCGCCTGCAGCAGCAGGGCACACCCATCGATCCAACCGATATCTCTGACGAGATGCTTTACAACCAGATCGCGACCAACGCCGATCTGCGTGGAACGATTACGACTTTTCTACGTGCAGGCGGATATGTATCTGAGGACAGCCTGATGGCATCAGCATCGGGCACTGGCGACGCAAGTCAGGACGGGGGTCTCCTGTCAGGGAGCCAGCGTGCACCCAACGACACCACCTCAGTGGCATCACCCGCCGATTCCACCGACACCCGGAAATCTTCGGGCATAGGCGAGGACGCACTCCAAACATCTACGACCCGAACGACGAGCTTACCCGATAACTCCAGAAGCGTGGGAGCGGCGAGGGGGCGGGAAGATATACACGCCTCCACGGATGTGCCAACTTCCGTCCACCGGCCAGCACCCTACAACCTGCGATCAATGCGCGACCTTTACACCCCGGTTCCTGCGCCCGCTGCTCGTTTGTAGCGATGTGGTTCTGAGGTATTCGGGAATCGCGACCTTTCCGCTGCCGGAGCCGGAGTCTCGGGCCGCAACGCTTCTCTGGACGTTCCCGTAGGCCCGGATTATGTCGTTGGATCGGGGGACACGCTCACGATTGATCTTTGGGGCAGCATCACCAAGACCATCGTCCGCGATGTCGACCGGGACGGCCGCCTCTTTCTGCCTGACGCGGGATCGATTGAAGTGGCGGGGCTCCCTCTGGGGCGAGCGCAGAGCCTGATTGAAGGCGCGCTCAAACAGCAATACCGCAATGCGCAGGTCGTCGTGACGGTCTCGCGCCTGCGCTCGGTGCGTGTCTATGTCGTCGGCGATGTGCAGCGTCCCGGCGGGTTTGATATCAGCGCGCTGGCAACTCCCTTGAGTGCTCTGTATGCTGCCGGCGGTCCCACAGCGGTTGGCTCGCTTCGTACGCTACGCCACTATCGTGGCAAGCAGCTAGTCGAGGAGGTCGACCTCTATGACTTTCTCCTTCACGGAATTCGTAACGGCAGTGTGCCTTTTCAAAGCGGAGATACGCTTCTGGTACCCCCTGCCGGGCCCCAGGTTGCTGTCTCAGGCGCGGTGAAGCGCCCGGCAATCTATGAACTGGCACCCGGCGAGTCAACGCTCTCCACGGTCATCAATGACGCAGGAGGGTTCACGGCTGCTGCCTCACTCGGCCACATCAGAATCGAGCGCATTGACACTAACAGTCATCGCGAGACCGTAACACCAACGCCGCACGTGGATGGTGAGCCAAGCCCCCAGACCGATCGCGACGTCATTGCTGCCTTTCAAGTGAAGGACGGAGACAGAATCCGTATCGAGCCAATTCTTCCGTACAGCGAGCGTGCCATCTATCTGGAAGGCCACGTCGCACGTCCGGGCCGTCTGCCGTACAGGGATGGTATGCACGTGAGTGACGTGCTGCACAGCTATCGGGATATGCTGCCTGAGCCTGCCGCGCACGGAGAGATTGTCCGCCTGGTGCCTCCGGATCTGCATGCGGAGACCATCAACTTTAGTGTTCCCGATGTGCTGATCGGAAATGCGAATGTCGGCCTTGAGCCCTTCGATACAATCCGCGTCCTGGGACGATACGAAGCGGACGCTCCTCGAGTCACGATCCGCGGCGAAGTGCTGCGGGCGGGTGAATATCCGCTGTCGAAAGGCATGACGGCTGCGCAGTTGGTACGCATGGCAGGAGGCTTCAAGCGCGACGCTCTGCTGGAAAGCGCCGACCTGACGAGTTATGGCGTGATCAATGGCAATCGCATTTTGGAGAATCTCGCGACGGTACCTATCGGATCAGCCGTGGACGGAGCGGACGCGCACGCCGATGTTCCGCTGAAACCGGGGGATGTCTTGTCCATTCACCAGATCACCAACTGGAACGACATCGGCGAGTCGGTGACGATCAATGGTCAGGTCAGATTCCCCGGGAGTTATGGCTTTCAGGATGGAGAGCGTCTCAGCTCTGTCTTACGCAGGGCGGGCGGCCTTCTGCCAACTGCGTATCCGATGGGCGCGGTGCTGGTCCGGACAGAGGTTCGAGCGCTCGAGCAGGCGAGTCGCGAGGAACTGATCCGGCAGATCGAAGCGAATTCAGCGGCTGCGAGGCTTTCGCCGAACCTCGGCGGCGGGAGCGGCGATGGAACAGTGCAGCTTGTCAAGGCCCAACAGTCTCAGGTGCTTTCAGACCTGAAGAGCCATCCACCTACCGGCCGCATGGTGATTCGTGTTACTGCGGACATCGCTAGCTGGGCCAACACTCCTGCGGACATCGAGCTGCGTCGCGGTGATGTGTTGACTATCCCGACACGTCCCGGCTTTGTGCTCGTAACAGGCCAGGTCTACAACTCGACCGCACTTACCTTCACTCCAGATAAGACTGCCAACTGGTATCTGAGCCGTGCAGGCGGAACGAACTCGACCGCACATCGGAGCGAGATCTTCATCATTCGCGCAAATGGCTCCGTGGTGGGCCGCCATTCGGGAGGATT
>JAQNCM010000001.1 GCA_029237615.1 Mucilaginibacter sp. | reverse complement strand
CCCATGATGATAGCCGTTGGTGCCGTATAGTCGGGTGTATAAATATCTTCTTTGGTCTTCTCCGTACAGCAAACCAATTGTAAACCCGACTCCTGCAAAAACTTCACAGTTTGCAAAAAATTATCGTGTCTGCAAACCGGTATTTTGTACAGTGCACCTGCCGATGTTTTTATCGCATCCGGGTTGATCTGTGCAGAGCCCTTTGCCGGGATGACAATTGCCTGAACTCCGGCACACTCAGCGGTGCGGGCAATAGCGCCCATGTTACGTACATCAGTAATGGAATCTAAAACCAATATTAAAGGCACTTCACCGTTTTCAAACAGTTGTGGAATGATATTTTCGATCTTCTGGTAAACTATCGGTGAAATAAAGGCAACCACTCCCTGGTGATTTTTAGCCGTAAGGCGGTTAAGCTTTTCAACCGGCACTTGCTGGGCGGTTAACTGGTATTCATTTAACAGTTCCTTCAGTTCGTTAAACAGGCTTCCGCCTAAACCCCTTTGAACGTATAACGCTTCAATTTCTTTTCCCGAACGAATGGCTTCGACCACTGCCCTTATACCAAAAACCATTTGATTACTTTCCCGTGGCGGCCTTGAATTATAACTCATTTAACTTGTTTTTAAAAAGATCAAAAGTAGCTATATTAATTGATTTGGCACTTATTGAACTGATGTGCCTGTTTGGTTTTCTTTATAAATTATTAACACTCAAAAGTTATTAACATTATGCTAATTTCCTGATTATTAGTGTTTATTTAAAGTTATCAACAAATGCCTAACATAGTTTTTTAATCACAGATATAAAAAAAATAGATAATTTGAACACTTTTTCAGGCGTCGGACGTCCCTGTGTTAGCAACGAATTGCAATGCCAACTAACTTTTGTATATTTTTGTTCCCTTATGATTTCCGAGAACGATAACCAACAAAATAAACAGAATACAAACGAACGGAGAAGCAGGTTCACCAACCCAACACCTTACAGTGGGTTAGGTAAACTTCCGCCCCAGGCTACTGATCTTGAGGAAGCGGTGTTAGGCGCCTTAATGCTCGAAAAAGATGCATTGTCATCAGTTATTGATATTTTAAAACCGGAAGTTTTTTACAAGGACAATCACCAAAAAATATTTCATGCTATCCGGCAGTTATTCGAAAAATCCTCTCCGGTAGATATTCTTACCGTAACGGCAGAACTGCGTAAGCAGGGTGAACTGGAAATGATAGGCGGAGCTTATTATATAACCGAGCTCACCAATCGTGTTGCATCAGCAGCAAATATTGAATTTCACTCGCGCATCATCATCCAAAAATTTATACAGCGCGAACTCATCAGGATTTCAACCGAGGTGATACAAAGTGCCTATGAAGACACAACCGATGTGCTTGATCTGTTAGATAAGGCAGAAAAAAATCTTTTTGAAATTGCTCAAAATAACCTCCGCCGCGACTCGCGTAAAATGGATGACCTGATGCATGAAACGCTGAAGGAAATTGAAGCGCTTAAAGATAAAAAAGATGGTTTAACGGGTGTTGCATCAGGATTTACTGACCTTGACAGAATGACGTCAGGCTGGCAAAAATCCGACCTGGTAATTATAGCAGCCCGCCCGGCAATGGGTAAAACAGCCTTTGTGTTAACCTGCGCACGTAATGCAGCAGTTGATTTTAACAAACCCGTAGTAGTTTTCTCGCTCGAAATGTCATCTGTTCAGTTAGTTAACCGTTTAATATCCGGGGAAACCGAAATTGAGCAGGAAAAGATCCGTAAAGGCAACCTGGAGGAATGGGAATGGAAACAAATACATGCTAAAATTGGCAGACTGGAACAGGCCCCGCTGATTATTGACGATACGCCTGCCCTTAATATCTTTGAGTTCAGGGCAAAATGCCGCCGTTTAAAATCGCAGCACGATATTCAATTAATTATTGTGGATTATTTGCAGTTAATGCAGGGAAAAGGAGAAGGAAAAGGCGGAGGTAACCGTGAACAGGAAATAGGCAGTATATCACGGGCATTGAAATCGGTGGCAAAAGAACTGAATGTTCCGGTAATAGCACTTTCGCAGTTAAGCCGTGCGGTAGAAAGTCGCCCGGGTGGTTCAAAACGTCCTATGCTATCGGATTTACGTGAATCGGGCTCAATTGAACAGGATGCCGACATGGTGTTATTCCTTTACCGTCCTGAATATTATGGTTTGGAAGTTGATGAGGACAACTTACCTACACAAGGTGTTGGTGAAGTGATTATCGCCAAGCACCGTAATGGTGAAACCGGCAGGGTACGATTAAAGTTTGTAGGCAAATTTGTTAAATTCACAGATATTGACCAGGGAATGGATGGTTCATTTACCCCGGCAAATGCATTTTCCGGTTTGTCTCCTTCACCAAATTTTGAAAGCATCATCATCAAGTCTTCTAAAATGAATGATCCTGATGTAAATGATGAAGGCCCCGTTCCATTTTAATCTTAATCTTAATAAGTTACAACAATCGTATTCTCACCAATAAAATATTAATTTCTACTAACCAGCGGTAAATGGCTCCGGCATTGCGGGGTTTTTCCTTGCAATGTCTGCATATATTTTCTTTTTGGTAATAATCCCTTAACAACAATGTTGTTTATTAGCGTCCTGATATTGTAAGCTGTAAAGAGCGAATTGCTTTCAATTGATTAATGCTGTAATTCAATGAAAAGAAATTATATTTTTTATCTCCTTACGACTGTTCTGTTGTCAGCCACCTTGCCGTTACAAGCCCAATTGCCAACCAATAATCCAAAAGCAACTAAAATACTTTTGCCTAACGGATGGTCATTATCACCTGCGAAACGTTCGTTGCCGTTGGGCGATTTACCCTTAAATATGCAATTATCGCCTTCGGGTAAACTGTTGGCGGTCACTAATAACGGCGATGGTCAGCAGTGTATCCAGCTGATTGATGTTCAGGGCGAAAAAGTGCTGGATGAAAAGCCCGTTAGAAATTTGTGGTATGGACTTAAATTTTCGTCCAACGGTAAAAAGCTCTTTGTTTCCGGCGGCAATGATAACTTTTTGCTGGCCTATACCATCAAAGATAATAAGCTGATGGATCCCGATACCCTATCCTTGGGCAAAAAATGGCCGACCGAAAAGATATCTCCGACCGGTATTGACATAGACGACCCAAAACATCTGTTATACACCGTTACCAAGGAAAATAATTGTCTTTATATAATTGATCTGGATACAAAAAAAACCAGAAAAAAAATAAGCCTCGGTCATGAAGCATATGCCTGCATGCTTTCGGCAAACAAAAGTGAATTATACATTTCTCTTTGGGGAGGCGATCAAATTCTTGTTTATGACACCAGTTCGGGTAAAATATCAGGATCTGTTGCAACCGGCAATCACCCAAATGAACTATTGATAAGCAAAAACGGTAAGATTCTTTACGTAGCCAACGCCAATGATAATTCTGTTTCAGTCATCAACCTTAAAACAAAGCAAGTGATCGAAACTTTGGTAGCTTCGGTATATCCCACAACACTGAGTGGATCAACCACCAACGGATTAGCACTTTCACAGGATGGAAAAACGCTCTTTATTGCCAATGCTGATAATAATTGCCTCGCAGTGTTTGATGTTGGTATCCCGGGGAAAAGTCATTCAAAGGGATTTATTCCCACCGGCTGGTACCCTACCAATGTAAAGGTTGCCGGTAATAAAATACTGGTCTCTAATGGGAAAGGCTTTTCGTCCCTGGCTAACTCAAAAGGACCCGGCAGGCCGCAGAATAACCAGGATAACATTAAATATAAAAAATCAGATAACGGCGACTCACAATATATCGGCACTTTATTTAAGGGCACGTTATCAATTATTGACATGCCCAATGCTGCCAGCATGAAAATTTCGACCAACCAGGTTTATGCAAATACCCCCTATAAAAAACGCCTGGAAATGGTAACCGGCGGAGCGGAGAACAATCCTGTTCCACGCAGTAAGGCAGATCAATCCCCCATAAAATATGTGTTTTATGTATTGAAGGAAAACAGGACCTATGACCAGGTGCTGGGCGACATCAAAAGCGGGAATGGTGATTCTTCCTTATGCCTCTTCCCGGAAAAGATCACGCCGAACCAACACGCTTTGGCAAAAGAATTTGTGCTGCTTGACAATTTTTATGTGGATGCCGAGGTAAGTGCCGACGGGCACAATTGGAGCATGTCTGCCTATGCGAATGATTATGTTGAGAAAACATGGGTAACCAGCTATGGCGGCCACGGTGGCTCCTATGATTATGCAGGCAGCAGGGCTATAGCCTTTCCTAAAAATGGATTTATATGGGATAACTGTATACGCAATAATGTAAGCATGCGCAATTACGGCGAATTTGCGGACGACGGGCCGCCATACGAAAAAGCATTACGTGCAAAAACTTTGGCCGCTTATCCCGGTTGGAACCTCGCCATCCAGGACATATTTCGTGAAAAGGTTTGGGAAAAGGATTTTGATTCATTACAGTCCGTAAATGCTGTTCCAAAGTTTAATATCATTTATCTCCCTAACGATCATACCTCAGGTCTGTCAAAAGGAGCCTATACCCCATTTGCAGCGGTAGCTGACAATGACGAAGCCCTGGGATTATTTATAGACCATTTATCCAAAAGTGCAATATGGAAAGAAAGTGCCGTATTTGTTTTGGAGGATGATGCGCAAGCAGGTTCTGATCATGTAGATGCTCACCGGTCAACCGCCTACATCATAAGCCCGTATATTAAAAGGGGATCTGTTAATCATACCATGTACTCAACCTCCGGCGTATTGCGAACGATGGAATTGATATTGGGTATACCACCTTTAACACAGTATGACGCAGCCGCTTTGCCACTGTTTGACTGCTTCACCAATAAAGCTGATAACACCCCTTTTACTGCCTTACCATCAGGAATAAACCTGCAGGAACGAAATATAGCGGCTAATAAAGATGTTATCCAATCAGGAAAGTGGAATTTTGCAAAAGCTGATGCGGCGCCGGATAAAGAACTGAATGAAATGATCTGGCGTTTTGTAAAAGGTCAAAGTATTGTTATGCCGGCACCGAAACACAGCGCTTTTGTCATTTTGGAAAAAAAGAAGGATAATGACTGATAGCTGAGCCTATCAAAAGATCAATCCTAAGATGATTCCGATTATGATAACTAAAGGGGTTTTTATCCTGGTAAACTTCAGAACCAAAAAAGTGGCTGCCATTATTGAATAAGCCATCCAGTTTAATCCAAACGGACGTGTTAATAATATCAATGCCGTTGCCATAAAACCTACCGCTACTGCGTTGATGCCGCTTAGCGAGTTTTTTATCCGTGTTATTTTTTTCAGATCATTCCAAAACGGGACAATAAAAAGTATAAGGATCAGTCCGGGAGCATTAATACCTATCACGGCTACCACACTCCCTATTACCTGGCCAAATAATCCCCCACCCTTGTTGCCCATGCTGATCCCGCCAACAAACGAGGTAAAAGAAAAAGTGGGTCCGGGCAATGCTTGTTGTAATGCGTAACCCGAAAGAAATTCCGAATTTGTTAGATAATGCTTAACCTCAACGAACTCCGTGTACATAAGCGGAACTAAAACCTGCCCGCCGCCAAATATTAAAATTCCATTACGATAAAAGTTTTCAAACAGGCGGATAGGTAAACTAAATGGCGATGTTTGGTTTACCACCGCACCCAACGCAGCAAAAAGCAATAATATTCCAATAAAATAGGTTACTTTTTTAGGGTTCACATTTGAAAATAGTTTAACCCGTAATTCGTTTTCCTGCGGCTGGGTTTCCAGGGCCGACGATATGATACCTCCTAACATAACAAGCAACGGGAATGCATACGCATTTTGCAAAATAAGCGTGGCAATAAGTGAGCCTATTGCCAGCATAGCGCTAACCCTGGTTTTTAAAAACCTGTTAGCAAAAGTATAAGTGGCGTAAGCTACAATACCAACAGCCATCGGCTGCACAAAACGTAGTATTTCCGTAAATTTTGCCTTTTCAATAAACATCTGGTAACTGATTGCTGCAATACACATTATCGTAGCAGACGGCAATATCCATATTAAAAAAGTAATGATCGCCAAACGCAACCCTCCTACCTTCCAGGCAACACCAACAAGTGTTTGGGTTGAGGACGGGCCCGGTAATAATTGTGATAAAGCATTTAATTCCATCAGCTCTTCTTCCGTAACATAACGGCGTTTTTCTACAAACTCACGTAACAATATGGCAATATGCGCCTGTGGGCCGCCAAAAGCTGTAAATGTGTAAAAAAATACGTCCCGTAAAAAAAGAAGATGCCTCCGTTTGTGCATTAGTTAGTGGGTAAGAGTTTGTAGTTCATCGGCAAAAATCAACTGGAGTTAAGGTCGACATTGAACGGGAGCTGCCTTGTCCGTTAACTGTCAACGTCGGATACTTGAATTAATCGTCATACAAGCCGGTTAATTCATTATAAACAGCCTGCAACTCCGATAAGGCATGGTTGTCCCGTTGTTCGCGTGTTACCTTCATCCCGGTCTCGTAGGTTTTTATAGCGTCTTCTTTTCGGCCCAGGGCTTCGTACAGCTTTCCTAAATGATAGTAAGTACCAACATAGTTGGGATGATGGGCCGTCAAGTCTTCGTAATATTCAAGTGCCTTATCCGTTTCATTTAAACGTAAATATTCTGTTGCCAGTGCATATTTTAAAAACGGATCCTCAGGCTCATTTTTAATAAATTCCAATAGCTTTTCTAATCTGCTTATCTGCATTTTAAACTCTCTCTTTTTTAACTAAATTTGCACAAACCTATTTTGTGAC
>JAQNCM010000609.1 GCA_029237615.1 Mucilaginibacter sp. | reverse complement strand
TCATCGAGCAGCGCAATCGGCGCCGGCTGGGCGCCGCTACCCGCATCGTGAGCCGGCTGGCCGGGATGCTGGGCGGCGGAGTCACAGAGGAGCGCACGGATGCGGCCCTCGTGGCACAACAGGCGGCCACCCTGACCGCGCTTACGTCTTTTGAGCTGTTCGACAGGCTGGCAGAACTGCTGGGCAGCGACGAGGCCGCGGACCAGGTGTCGTCACTCGTGAAGAAGGCATTCGCTTGCTGAAGTGAGACCGAGGCAGCCCCAAAAGCTAATTGCCGGTGTTTACAGCACGTAGATCGCCAATGCTCCCTGCACAACCTACTTTCCCGATTTATCCTGAAAGAGCATGAGTTGTACATCTGTTCGCTCCCTGGGCCGCCGGGTCCTGGGACTCTGCGCCGCGGCGCTGGGCCTGCTCGCTGTTTCCTCCGTTTTCCTCCATGCACAGGCACCCGCTCCGGCCAGTCCCGCACCCAGCACCGCCTGGAATCCGTGGGAAAGCCAGCACAGTGGCACGTCCCAGCCTCTGCGTGGCATCCACGCCGTCGGCAATGGTGTGGCCTGGGCCAGCGGTGCGCACGGCACGGTGCTGCGCACCGAGGACTCCGGGTATGTGTGGCAACAATGCGACATGCCGGATGACGCGAAGACCCTCGACTTCCGCAGCATCTGGGCCTGGGACGCGCAGCGAGCGATTGTGATGTCCTCCGGACCGGGTGCCCAGAGCCGCCTTTACAAGACCATGGATGGCTGCGCCCACTGGAAGGAACTGGTCACCAATCCCGATCCGGAGGGCTTCTGGGACAGCATCGCCTTCTCCGATGAGAAGAACGGCTACCTGCTGGGCGATCCTGTAAAGGGACACATCACATTGCTGCGCACCGAGGACGGCGGCGCACGCTGGCGGCTGATCAACAGCAAGGATCTGGAGCTCAACGGGGACAAGCTGGGCGCCTTTGCCGCCAGCAACCAGTCGCTGGCCCTTACCGACCCGGTGCTAGGCAGCGTCGTGGCGCCGTGGTTCGGCACTAGCGGCATGAGCGGAGGGAGGCATCCCTTCGTCTATTCCGGAGGACTGGACTGCCCAGTGACCATCGCAGAGAAAAATCCGGAGACCTGTCTGAGCCGACACTGGAACTTCGACCGGGAGGAGGTGCCGATGGCCGGTGCCAGCGAATCGCAGGGCATCTTCGCCCTGGGCGTCCGCAAAGATCAGGACGGCAACCTGCACGCCATCGCCGTGGGCGGGGATTACATGGTGCCGGGACAGGGTGCGGGCACGGCGGCGCGGCGCGACCCCAAAACGGGAAAGTGGCTGGCCGCCACCAAGCTGCCCCACGGCTATCGCTCCAGTGTGTCTTGGGATGCAGTTGACAATGCATGGATAGCGGTAGGTACGAACGGTGCCGACGTCTCGTATGATGACGGGCAGACGTGGTCTGCCATCGGCAGCGATAGTTTCAACGCCATCAGCCTGCCGTGGCTGGTCGGCTCCGACGGCCGCATCGCCAAGTTCACCAGCCTGAAAGGAAAGTAGCCCCAGAGGCACGCGCATGGCAGAGTTTGTAATCCGACTGGCCGACGAGCGCGGCCGTCTGCAGGAACAGGTGCAGACCGCGGCCAGCGCCGAAGAGTTGCGTGCGCGCTTCACGCAGGCGGGCTACTACGTCTATTCCGTAAAGGCGCGCGGGCTGCGCAGCTCGCAGCGACGCAGGGTCAAGCTTGAAGGCTTCCTCATCTTCAATCAGCAGTTCCTCACGCTGATCCGCGCTGGCGTGCCCATCCTGCATTCGATCGACATGCTGGCCAAGAGTCAGAAAAACCTCGCCTTTAAAGCGCAGCTGGAGAGCGTGGGGCAGCGCGTCCGTCAGGGTCAGTCTCCGTCGGAAGCCTTCGAAGCACAGGGCGGATTTCCCGTCATCTACACCACTACGCTGCTAGCCGGCGAACGCAGCGGCCACCTCGAAGATGTTCTTGCCCGCTACCTCAGCTTTCAGCGCGTATCGCTTACCTTCCGCAAGAAGCTGACGGCATCGCTCTTCTACCCGGCGCTGCTGATCGTGATGGTGATCTCGATGTTCATCTTTCTGATCACCTTCGTCGTGCCTCGCTTCGGCCAGCTCTACGACCAGATCGGCGGCCAATTGCCGGGGCTCACTGTCTTCCTGCTGCAGTTGGGAAAGAACTTCCAGGCCTACATCCTCTACGCGATCCCGGTGATTGCGCTGGCCGGTTACGGTCTCTGGCGGTGGAGCCGCACCGACAAAGGGGGCGCACAGATCGATCGCGCCCGCCTGAAGGTGCCCGTCTTTGGCAACATCTGGCTGAAGTACCAGGTGGCGCTGTTCGCCCGCACGCTCTCTACGCTCCTCGAAGGCGGTCTGCCACCTGTTCCCTCGCTGGAAACCGCGGCCCGCTCCATCTCCAGCCGCTCGGTTGCGGAAGCCGTGCGCACCAGCGTTACCGCTGTGCGGGAGGGCCGCCCCTTGTCGCAGGCGCTGGTCGAGACCAAAATCTTCCCGGAGCTGGCGACGTCGATGGTGGAGGTGGGCGAATCCACCGGCGCGCTGCCGCAAATGCTGAACTCGGTCTCGGAATTCTTCGAAGAGGATG
>JAQNCM010000137.1 GCA_029237615.1 Mucilaginibacter sp. | reverse complement strand
TGCATCATATAACGCACTGTATTTATTTTTTTCTATCTGAGGTATTACCAGTCTTCTTGGGGCTTTTGCCGTGCCATTTACAATTTGCCGTTTATAAGCAGGGTTTAGGATAGCCAGCCGCTTTACATCAATATTTAAAACCTGCGAAACGGTACTCAGTGAAATGTATTTATTTACTAGAACAGTATCTGTTTTTATTGCAAAGTCACATGGCTGGGCAACAATGTTATGCTTGTTGTAATAATTCATCACGTACGCAACAGCTATATACGCAGGTACATATCCCCTTGTTTCAACGGGCAAGTATTGCCTTATCGACCAAAAATCAGTTGCGCCTGCTCTTTCAATGGCATGTTCAACGTTACTTTTACCGCAATTGTAAGAGGCTATAGCCAGTAACCAGTCGCCAAATTCCTCGTATGCATCTTTCAAATAAGCAGCCGCAGCGTAGCTTGCCTGTATGGGATCGCGGCGGTCATCTACATAATCGTCTATATTTAACCCGTAAAGTTTGCCGGTTGTAAACATAAATTGCCATGGACCGGTAGCACCAACTCTGGAAACGGCCATCGGATCGAGCTTTGACTCAACTATTGAAAGGTATTTTATTTCATCCGGGATCCCTGCATCGCGAAAAGCCTTTTCATAAATAGGGAAGTAATATTTGGTTAACCCCAGCACATGCCCCATTTCATCCCGGTTATGTGTGTAGATATCAATATAACTTTGCACATACTCATTGTAATCCATTGGCACATCCTTTTTAAGGGAATCCAACCGGCGTTTAAAAATTCCACTCTGGTAGGTAAGCGGCGCGGGCTGATTAATAACCGGGACTACAATAGTATCCGGATGAGTTGACGTTAAGGATGTTAATGCGGGAATAAAAGAAGGAGAAGCCTTAACAATTTGTAATATAAAAAAACAGATGATTAAAGTAAGTAATCTCTTCATTGTTTATTGGATTAACCAGGGGTGTTATTTAACTTACGGTTTTACTAATATATTAACTTTTTATAGTTCAAGGAAATATTTAGAAAAATTTAACAATTCCTGTTCCTTGAAATGTCCGGCTAATAATTGTAGACCTAACGGCAATCCTTTGTCATTATTGCCTGCGGGTAAAGAAATAGCCGGTACGCCAGTTAATGATGCTTGTACGGTAAAAATGTCAGAAAGATACGTTGTAACCGGATTTTTTTCAACTCTGCCTATGGGAAAAGCAGGTTCGGGAGCGGTGGGAACTAAAATAAAATCGTACTCATTTAAAATAGCATCTGTTTTTTCTCTTATTAACCGTCGTACTTTTTGAGCTTTGGCAAAATAAGCGTCGTAGTATCCGGCACTCAGCACAAATGTGCCCAGCATAATACGGCGTTTAACTTCCTTACCAAACCCTTCAGAACGTGAACGTTTATAGGTAGAAACCAAATCAGTTGCGGCAGGGCTACGGTAGCCAGAATGAACGCCATCATATCTTGAGAGATTTGACGAGGCCTCCGCCATCGCCAGAATATAATAGGTTGGGACCAAATAATCCAGGTGGTCGAAAGCTATTGGTTTAACGGTGTGGCCGTCACCACGCAGTTTATCAATATAATTTACGAGTGAACTTTTAATTTCTGCATCTACCCCGGGGCTTGATAGGGCTTCCTGTAAATATGCAATTTTTTTTACTCCTGGCGCCTTGATATTATTGGAGTACGATGGAACGGGTACATTGGCTAGGGTGCTGTCGTACTCATCGGGGCCTGCCATAACCTCCAATAGAAGGGCTGCATCGTCAATTGACCTGGTAATAGGACCAACCTGGTCAAATGACGATGCGTAAGCAATAACACCATGCCGTGAAATTCGGCCGTAAGTTGGCTTGAGGCCTATCATTCCGCAAAAAGAAGCGGGTTGTCTTACCGATCCGCCGGTATCCGTACCAATGGCGGCATGGCACATGCCAGCTTGTACCGCTACAGCAGATCCGCCGGATGACCCACCGGCAACCCGGGTTTCATCGGCGTAATTCTTTACCGGACCGAAAAATGAATTCTCATTGGATGCTCCCATTGCAAACTCATCACAGTTACAACGGCCAATGATCACTGCATCTTCTGCCAGTAAGCGCTCAACAATCGTTGACGAATATATTGAAGTAAAATCCTTTAAAATTTTTGAAGATGCGCTTACCTGGTGACCTTTATAACAGATATTGTCTTTAATGGCGATTACCATACCGGCAAGTTTACCGGCAATGCCTTGTGCTATACGGGAATCAACTTTTTGCGCGCAGACCAGCGCTTCTTTATCAAATACTTCATTAAAAGCATTCAGATGGGCATTTATAGCAATGTTATTAAGATAGCCTTTAACCAGTTTTTCAACGGTAACTTCGCCGGTTGCAATCTCTCTCCTTATTTCGTTTAAAGAGGTATAAGATTTAGTCATGGGGCTAAAATAAAAAACTTATCCGTTGAAAATAAAAAATTATCAACAGATAAGTTATAATGTAATACAGCAGCAAATAAAAACACCGTTTAACCTATTTAGATGGGTTAAGCCTTTGGTTTTTCTTCAACGTTGCCTGTAGTGTTTGTAGTAGTATTGGTCGGCGCACCGGTTTCGCCGTTCTGAGCATCTTTAAATTCTTTCATACCTTTTCCTAAACCTCTCATTAGTTCAGGAATTTTTTTACCGCCAAAAAACAGCAAAAGAGCCAGTACAATTAAAAGAATATGCTGTGGTTCTAAGAGTCCCATGATTTAATTTTTTTATATATGGTTAATATTACTTATTGATTCTAAATTAACTTGCCGATATCCCGTTACTTTTATGCTGAACATCTGCATGTTCATGCGTTTCGGTTACCGGTTCGGTTTTCACAGCTTCACTATTTTCCGTTTGGCTGTTTACGTCTGCCGAAAACTGACTTTCACTTACCGGTATCGTATTTTCAGCGGGGCGGATAATGGTTCCCGTAGAAGTTTCCGTTTGCTCAGGCAACTGACTTTGAGTAGCCTGCTGACTTGCAACTATCGCTTCTTCGGCCTTTTTATCATCAACCTTGCGCTCATAGCTATTTATTTGCTCGTTAATTTCACGTTTTACGCCTTCCGAAGCGTCTTTGAAATCACGTATCCCTTTTCCGAGTCCGCGTGCAATTTCCGGAAGTTTTTCACCGCCAAATAACAACAGGGCGACAAAAATGATAAGTATCATGTCCGTCGAAAAAAGATTACTCAAAAATAAAAGAACAGAACTATGCATCTTTTTAAAGTTGAATTTACAAATATAGACAATTTAATATATTATATAGTTTAAATTCTAATTTGGCGCAAGCCAAATTTTTGGGTTCACCGGAGTTTTTCCTTTGTACAAATCAAAGGTAACAACCGCATCTCCGGTTGTTGAATCAGTAGCTACCGTTCCTATTACTTGTTTGGTGCTTACTTTTTGACCCACTTTTACGTTAAAAGAACGAAGGTTTGAATAAGCGGTGAAATACTCACCATGCTTTATTACCACCAAATACGTGCCACTTATATTTGAGACACTTGCCACATCCCCCTGGAAGACCGTTCTTACCGAAGCACCGGAGTTTGTTTTTATATCCCAACCGTAACTTTCATTTTTTATTCCTTCACTATCGTAATAAATTCCAAAGCCTTGCTTAACGCTTCCGTTTGTAACCGGCCATGGCAAAGATCCCCTGTTCTCAAGAAAATCGCTGGATAACCTGGCTGCTTCAGGCGTAGCATTCAAAACCTCGCTTGTTGTTGAGTTTTTAGTTATTGTCCTTGTTTTTGGAGCAACAACCTCTTTATTTTCGGCTTTTGCCCTTGCTGCGGCCGCACGTTCTTCGGCCCTGGCCGCCTCCTCTGCCTTCCGCCTCGCCTCCTCAATTTCTCTTCGTATTGCAGCGTTTATTTCTTTGTTTGTTTTACTTATCTTTTTTTGAACATCCTGCTGCTGCTGCTTTAATAAACCTTCATGTTTTGAAAGATCAGCTACCACCTGCACCTGGTTGTTTTTTTCGACACCGAGCGTCGCCTTTTCTTTTTGCTGATCAACCAGCAAATTGTTTTTTTCCTTTTTATTTTTGTCGAGTTCCTTTATCTTAACGTGCAGCTCTGTTTGGGTTTCTTGAATATAATTGGCTTGTCGCTCCCGGTAAGTACCTATCTGCTGTAAATATTTTAAACGTTTGTAAGCCTGGTTAAAGTCTTTTGAAGCGAAAATAAACATCAGCTTATTATAGGCACTTTGATTACGGTAGGTAAAAAGCACCATGGCCGCGTACTCTTTCTTTAACTGATCTAACTGACTTTGCAGATTATGTACAACATGATTGCTTTCAGAGATCTGGTTATCCAAATTTCTTACTTCCGAATTTATATTATTAATTTTTTCTTCTCTCAGATTTATCTGCTGCTTTAGTAAATTAAGCTGTTTTAAGGTAGCCTTTTTACTGCTTACTGTTTGCTGATATTCGTGGTTAAGCTGTTCCAACTGCTGTGTTAAAGCTTCCCGCTGGCGTTTTAACTCGGTGCTACTTTGTGCATGCACATTAAGGGTAGCAAATACACATATCAAAAAAAATAATATTTTTAAAAATCTCATTCTTATATATTGGCCCTTTTACCGGCTTGGTTTAAAGGAATCGGCCCTTTAATCTCTTTTATCAGTTTTTATAAACCAGCAGGCGTATACCTTGAAGGGATATTAAACGGATATTCAAGCGCCTGATCAAAGTCAACTTTAGTATAGCGCAAATTAACCAGTATTTTTTTATCTTTTACTATTGATGATATATCTATTTGTGAAGGTACCACCTTATTACTTTGCTGGATAAAAGAATGATTGATCACTTGCAATGACTGAGCTGCGCTTTGATTATCCAGATTTGTTTGATCTACCTTCATATCAGCTCCTAAAATAACTTTATAAACCACGTTTTGCAAGTTACCTGTTAACGTGGTATTATTAGTATCTGTCAGCAAATCGGCGTTTTCATTTAATAACTCAGGGATAGCGTTGCCAACCAGCAATGACTCCAGTGTTTTATAATTCACTTCGTTGCCGGCAAATTTATTGATATAACTAAAAGGTTGTTTTACATAAAGGCTTTGCAGGCGGTTAATAAGCATAATACTATCTGGAGTAATTAACGCGCGCGCAACTTCAATCCCTGCTATTGCAGTAATAGAAACCCATATTTTTTGATCACGCTTTATGCGGATATTCAGGGTAACATCATTACTGTCACCATTAATATCGAGTTTAGTATGCGCTTTACCAGAGAATGTGGTAAAAACAGTTTGCGCTGCCCTGATTGCATTTAATCTGAGCATTTTGCTATCAGCAGTTTTAGCCGGAATCTCCGGAACAACCGTTCTGGCAACAAGCTGTTTTTTTGCTTTACAGCTAACGATCAATAACAGGCAACCAATTGTAAATAACTTTATATACCCAATGCATTTAACTGCAATGCTATTTAAATTTTTATTCTGTGTATTTTCTCTCATTTATTTTTCTATCTAAAGCGGGCGAGTGATCCCCGTGTGCTTTGGCTTTTTTCCAATTCTCAACAGCGGCGTCTATGTTACCAAGGTAAAACATAATATCGCCATAATGCTCAGATTTTACTGCACTGTTATCCTTATCATCAGCTATTGCTTTTTCTATCCATTGCTTTGCGTTGGCATAATCCTTTTGTTTAAAAAGGATCCAGGCGTAAGTATCCTCAAAGGAAGCATTGTTAGGCTGCAGGTCATTTGACTGCTTTGACATTCTGGCCGCTTTATCCCATTGCTCACCCCTTAACGATAAATAATAAGCATAA
>JAQNCM010000136.1 GCA_029237615.1 Mucilaginibacter sp. | reverse complement strand
CAGCGAACGCCATATAGCAAATACCTTTAGCGGTGGATGCCACAATAATATTGCCGAAGGGGCTTTCGGCAAAGCTGTAATTGATAGCAAGCGCCTTGCCACCATTTTTGTACTCCGCCGGGGTCATCCCTTCTATGTTCATAAACAGGTCATGTAACCGGCCCGTTCCCGATAGTCCTGTTTCAAAAGCGGTGTCAAAAAGTGTGGCTTGTTTATCTTTTAAGATGCCTTTTGCATAGTCGAGACTCAGGTATTGCAAAAACTTTTTGGGGCTGATGCCTGCCCAATCGGTAAACAGTCGCTGAAAATGAAAGGGGCTTAAATTTACTTTTTCGGCAACCTCATCAAGGTTTGGCTGCTCTTTAAAATTAAGCTTTATATAATTTATCGCATCGGCTATGCGGTGGTAGTTTATTATTTCCTGTGTTTCCATAACTCATTATTTATACCACAAAAGTAACCTGCGCTGCCTTGCTGTAAAACCCGAAACTTGCTAAGATTTCAGCCATGAGAAACGGCTTTTCGCATTTTAACTATACCCAATACTTCACCATCCGGCAACACTGTATCAATTCGTTCAATAGCTTTGTAACCAACGGCTTCATACAACGGTATGCCCGGCAGGGTTGCCCCTAATTCAAAGCCGGTAAAGCCATTATCTTTCGCGGCAGCTTCACAAACATTAATGATCTGGCGCCCTATGCCCCGCCTTGCATAATCCGGGTGTACAAAAAATGCCCTTATCCTGGCAGCGTCACACTCCGGGTCAAGCAGCGGATCTTCTGTTTCTTTATGCTGATCTCCGCCATAAAGCGTATTGCGTTTACTCCAACCTCCACAGCCCACAATAGTTCCATCCAGCTCAGCTACATAATAAGTACCGTCTATTACCAGTTGCGTGTCCACACCAAAAACATACCTGATGGCACTTTCAATCTGGTTAAGCGTATAATAATCCGTACTCAATCCACGAACAGATAAAGCAATCATTTCATTTAGCTGAGGTATATCTTCAAATGTTGCAAGGCGGATAGTAATTGGCATGTGTTGTAGTTTAGAAGATTAAAAATAGTGGCTAAACAAAGATATTTGGAAATAAAATGTCATGCTGTCCTGCCATTTGGCGGATCATCATCTCACCTGCTAAGTATACGCCATGCAGTCGGTTTGTCCTGTGGGTTGCCGAAATAAATCGCCATGATATCCGTATTTTGGTTAATAATCCTATGAGGCTTATCTTTTATAATTTTTCGTTTTAGCCAGGTTCCCGTTCTTATCAAATTTTTTCCACTCTCCAACCTTCTTCTCACCAACATACTCACCCGAATCATATAATCCGCCCTCGGCGTGGTATCGTGTCCATACCCCTGCTCTTTCGCCCCTATTAAACGACCCGGTTTGCATCAGGTTGCCGTTTTCGCGGTACCATTTCCAGTCGCCATCCATTAAATCGTTGATATAATGGCCGATGGCTTTCAACCCGCCATTTGCAAGGTAATATTTCCATTCACCGGTTTTGTCTCCCTGGATGTATGCACCAACCGAGCTAACCGTTCCATCCTTATAGGTTTCTGTGATAATGCCATGAAGCAATAGTCCGTTGGCATCGAGCTTATTATTATTCATCTCCAATCCGGCAAACTGAATTACTAAATTAAAAAATACCGATGGGTTAAAGTAATTAATTATCCAATCCCAGGCATTGTTTCTAATTTTCTGCTCCTGGTTTCGTTTTTTACGTGGAGAAAACCATTTAGGGCGTGATAAAAAATCTGATTATAAAGGCAAAAGCACGTTTAGGGCGTGATAAAAAATTCAATTATAAAGGCTAAATACGTTTTGGGCGTGATAAAAAATCTGATTTTAAAGGCTAAATACGTTTAGGGTGTTATAAAAACGCCCTCATTTTTTTTATAATAAGCTGCATTTCAATCAAATACACAAAACACCGGTAAAAAATTAAGATATTTTAAGGTTGATAAGGCTGCGATATTTTGATCCGCTTCGCTGGATGCTATTTTTTATTTCTCAATATTATTAAACTACCTGCGGTTTATAATAGCTTTAACAAAGATACAAAATAATAAAAATTAAAGCTAAAGCTTTGACAACTTTTAAAAAGTTGCCAAAGCTGAAAGGTTGTTATTTTTAATGCGCCATTATCACTTCCACATCATCTAGTTCATACACATAACCCAGGTTGCGGGGGCCGTTACTGCTTACCTTTTGGTCTTTAACTAAGCCGGTATTTAAATCGACCACCCAGCCGTGGATCTGCAGATCAGCGCGTTCTTTCCAGGCGTTTTGCACTATTGTTGATTTGCATAGGTTATACACCTGCTCCATTACATTAAGCTCTACCAGGCGGTTAAGGCGTTGCCCATCATCGGTGATGCGGTCAAGCTCATGACTGTGCAGGCGGTACACATCTTTAATATGGCGCAGCCAGTTATCAATTAAACCAAACTGCTTTTTACTTAATGCTGCCGCAACGCCGCCACAGCCGTAATGGCCGGCAACAATTACGTGTTTTACTTTAAGCACATTAACGGCATAATCAAGCACGCTCAACATGTTCATGTCAGAGTGTACGCAAACATTGGCAATATTACGATGAACAAATACTTCGCCGGGATTGGTATTGGTAACCTCGTTGGCCGGCACACGGCTGTCTGAGCAGCCTATCCACAGCACTTCGGGGTTTTGGCCTTTGGCCAGGTTGGTAAAATAATCGCTATCAGCACTTATCTTGGTTTGCACCCACTCGCGGTTCCCGCGCAGCAGGTTGGCGTAGCTATCCGATAACGTTTTATTCACTTTTTCGGTGTTTTCTATCGATTCTATTTCTGTTATATGATTTTTTTTAAGATTCATGATTTCCGGGATTAAGCGTTATAGATTAATTCTTTCAGTTTTGGCACATCGTAAACGGATTTGATACTTTCCAGTTCTACAGTGATTGCCTTGGTATAAGCATTTTGCTTATAGTTGTTAATGATCTCCAGCACATCCGGATCAATAAACCTGGAGTTTGAGCCATCAATAATTACATGCGTGTTTTTGGGTAAATTAGTAAGCGTTACCTGTATGGCGGCTTTATTTAAAAAGGAAACCTCCTCGGCAAGCTTGATGCGGATGATCTTTTTATCACCGGCCTCTTCAATATGGTAGAAGTAAGGATTGCGTAGGTTTGTACGTAAAATATAGAAAATACCTACCACCATACCTATACCAACGCCTATCAGCAGGTCGGTTAACACAACTGCAATAATAGTGATCACAAACGGGATAAACTGATCAAGCCCCTTGTGCCACATGTGTTTAAATAACGGGATGCGTGCCAGCTTATAACCTGTGGTTAGCAGGATAGCCGCCAGGCATGACAACGGGATCATATTGATCAGCTTTGGGATAAACAATAACGATAGTAATAAAAGCAAGCCATGCACCACGGCGCTTGTCTTGGTACGTCCGCCGGCATTTACGTTGGCTGATGACCGCACAATTACAGCGGTCATGGGCAGGCCGCCCAGCAAGCCGCTGACGATATTTCCCGTACCTTGTGCTAATAGCTCACGGTTGGTGGGCGACACCCGTTTAATTGGGTCTATCTTGTCAACCGCTTCCAGGCTAAGCAGGGTCTCTAAACTGGCTACTATAGCGATAGTGAATGCGGTGATCCAAACCTGTTTGTTGCCTATGGCTGAGAAATCGGCCATCTTAAATAAACCGAAAAACTCCGTGGCGTTTTGAACGGCGGGGATCTGTACAAACTGCTTGTCGCGCAGGGCGATATCGCTATTGGCAAACAAAAGGCTCAAAATAATGCCTGTTACTACTACCAATAGCGGAGCAGGGATCATAGCTAGCTTTTTAATTTTTGGCCAGTAGATCATGAGCAATAAGGATATGGCGCTGATGATGACCGCGCCATAGTTGATCTTAGCGGTAGCTTTCAGTATTCCGGAGAACGTATTATTTTCGTCTACCTGTAAAAAGCCTTCGTCGCCCACAAAATCCTTATCATAACCAACGGCATGCGGAAACTGCTTTAGTATTAAGATGATCCCGATTGCGGCCAGCATCCCCTCGATTACTGCCGAAGGGAAATAATTGGCGATGGTACCTGCTTTTACCAAACCAAGAATAAGCTGGAAGACCCCGGCTATTATCAAGCTCAATAAAAATACTTCGTATGAACCCAATGTGGTGATGGCATTCAGTACAATTACGGTTAAACCGGCAGCTGGCCCGGCCACGCTTAATTGCGAGCCGCTTAATGAACCCACTACAATGCCGCCTATAATACCCGTTAAAACGCCTGCGAAAAGTGGTGCGCCTGATGCCAGCGCGATACCCAAACATAGCGGCAGCGCCACTAAAAATACCACAATACTGGCGGGGAGGTCTTTTTTTAAATTTTTAGCTAAAAAATATTTTTTCAGGTTGAGATTACCCGTAGCAAACCCTTGTTGCTCCATAAAAATGAATAAATAATAAGTTAAACAATAAAATGAGTTGATTTTGCCGGTAATACCGGCGTGGAATTCATTTATATGTTTGGCGGAGGGGTTGGTACTACAGGGTGGTGTTGTTGTATATAAAGCGAATGTTCTTGGTTATGCAGCACATTGGCTTCGGTTAATATGGTAACGAATGCACTGGCATACACCATATTTTCATCAAAAAACTTTTTGTCTTTAATGAGGTCTTTTTCTGGATTTTCTTTTTCGGTGTTGTCCTTATCGGTTTTGCCATCAAGCTCCAGTTCGGTAATTACAGCAGTTATCGTTTTACTGTTAAGCGATAAAAATACAGGCGCGAAAGAAATGGCCATCTTTAAAGAAAAGACCACCATAAAAATTAGCCAAACCAATATTTTATTGCGTTTTGATAACATTACGGCAAATATAGTGAAAATGATTTCATAAAAAATGGCTTGATTGATCGCCGAAATATAAACTCAAGTTAAAAATATTGATATCGTTAAAGGAAGCGGGTTGTATTACAGTGCGCCCGGTTTGTTTTTGTATAAAGTTGTACATGTAAAATGAGTGAGAACAAGTGTATCAAAAATGTGAGTAGCAACTGTGTCACATTCAAAGTTTTCAAAGCTAAATCCTATTCATCAGGAATAAAGAAAACCAAAAACCTGATAAAGCTTTTTATTAATTTACGCTGATAGTAAATTCATACAGGTATTCGTTTATTTTTATTGCATGAAAAGAATAATCAGAACCTCACTGTTCCTGGCTTGTCTGCTTTCCTTAAAAACAGCAAGGGGACAGGATAAGATACATCAGCCAAAGGACCCTCAATTATATAAAACCATTCTGCACATGGATAGTGTCATGTTCAACGCATTCAACACCCACAATCTTGAGGTATTGAAAACTTTATTCGCTCCTAACGTCGAATTTTACCATGACCGGGGCGGATTGCAGGATTACCAAACAACGATGAACGGTTTCAAGGGAGTCTTTGCCACTACACCCGACCTGCGACGGGAATTAGTACCCGGCACATTAGAGGTTTATCCCATTCCCGGTTTCGGCGCAATAGAGATCGGCACGCACCGTTTTGTGCATCTCGAAAGCGGCCAACCATCAATTGGTGTTTACCAATTCATTCATACCTGGCAGTTCAAAGATGACCAATGGAAGATCACCCGTGTCATCAGTATAGGTCATTAAGATTATAAGACCAGAGTTACAATTTTTAAAACTTGCAACTCTGGTCTTAATTCAGGGATTTCCGAAAATCTCACATCTCGTATCTCACATCTCATATCAAAAACCTATCTTTGCCCATGCAAGAAAAAATCCTCATTCTTGACTTCGGTTCGCAATTTACCCAGCTTATCGCGCGCCGTGTCAGGGAGCACAATATTTACTGCGAGATCCATCCCTTCAATCATTTTCCC
>JAQNCM010000483.1 GCA_029237615.1 Mucilaginibacter sp. | reverse complement strand
TGCGGCGGCACGGCCGCATTGGTGAAGGCGGGCTTTGACACGTTGGTGGAGGCGGGCTATGCGCCGGAGATGGCCTACTTCGAGTGCATGCATGAGCTGAAGCTGATCGTGGACCTGATGTACCGCGGCGGTCTTAACTACATGCGCTACTCCATCTCCGACACGGCGGAGTTCGGCGACTACACGGCGGGGCCGCGCATCGTCACCGACCAGACGCGCGCCGAGATGAAGAAGCTGCTGGCGGAGATCCAGGATGGCTCCTTCGCTCGCAGGTTTATGGAAGAGAATCGCAGTGGGCGGCACCAGTTTGAGAAGTACCGTACAGCCGAGCGGTCCCATCCGATCGAGCAGGTGGGCGCCAAGCTACGGGCGGCCATGCCCTTCCTGGATCCTGTGACGGCGGAGTCCCAATCGCCGGCGGCGCCAGAGCCGGTCGCGAAGAGCTAGTCCACGGCTATACGAGACAAAGGGGATGGCCGGAGACGGCCGCCCTTGTTCTCACAGCAACGGCGGCTTCAAGTGGGCCCGCTTCCTACCCTGCATCGGCCGCTCCCATCGGCAGCATCCCCCATGCGCAGGGGGAGATGCGGGTGCGTCATTGATGGTTGGGATCGGCTTGGCCAGTAACAAGATCAGGCGGTTTTTCTACCAGGCCGCTTTACAAAGCCACACACACTTCATGCTTCGTCTACACCCCGGTGGGCTACCATAGTGTGCTAGGAGCCGTCCGATGAGCGAGAGCGTGATCGACCAGCCGGTGACTACATCGAGTGATCGCATCGCAGTGCTCACTGAAGCACTGCGCAACGTGGCGCCGCTCCATGGAATGACGGCGGAAGAGTATCGGTGGCTGGCCATCAACGGCGAAGAGCGCATGGTGGACGCGAACACCGCGCTATTCCAGCAGGGCGAGCCTGCCTGCCGCATGTCGATCATCCTGAAGGGTGAGATCCAGGTGCAGCGTGACCGCAGCAGCGGAGCGCCAGTACTCTTCATCGGGCGAGCGGGACAAATTACGGGACTGCTGCCCTTTTCCCGCATGCAGACCTATGGTGGTCATGGCGTGACCAGCGCCCCCACCTGGGCAGTCGAGTATGACAAATCCATCTTCCCGCGGATGCTGGCGGAGGTTCCCTCCATGACGCAGCGCGTCGTGAGCATCCTGCTTGACCGCTCGCGCGAAGTCACCCGCATCGAGCAGCAATCCGAGAAGTTGAATGCGCTGGGCAAGCTTGCCGCCAATCTCGCGCACGAGCTCAACAACCCCGCCTCCGCTGCGCAGCGCGCTGCCTCCGGCATGCTGAAGGAGCTGGAGATCTTCGGGCGCGAGCGCTTCCGCCTGGGCGCCCTCTGCTTCGCACCGGAGCACGTGGAGGCGCTCCGCGCGTGGGATAGGTACATCCACCGCAGCCTGGATGGCAAGCCGACTCTGACACCCTCCGAGGTCGCCCTGCGGGAAGAGGCACTGCAACGCTGGCTGGAGGAGCACCAGATCCCCAGCGGCGCGCACATGGGAGCCGAGTTCGCGGAAGCCGGCATTCTGCCCGAGCATCTCGATGCATTGCCCCCATTCCTGACACCCGAGAGCACCACATTACTGCTCTCGCAGCACGCGTCCACGCTGCGCGCGGAGCGCATGGCCGAGGCGATGCTGGACTCGACGGCGCGCATCTTCGACCTCATCACGGCGATCAAGGACTATTCCTACATGGACCAGGCGCCGATCCAGGAAGTGGACGTGCCGCAGAGCCTGGAGAACACGCTGGCTATGCTGCAGTCCCGGCTGCAACATGTGGAGATGGTGCGCGAGTATGAGCCGAACCTGCCCATCATCTCTGCATACGGCAGCGAGTTGAACCAGGTGTGGACCGTACTGCTGGAGAACGCGCTTGAGGCGATCAAGGGACGCGGCCGTATCCGACTGGGCGTGCGTCGTGCCTCCGAAGTGCTCATGATCGAGGTAGAAGACGACGGGCCTGGCATACCGAAGGAGATGCAGGCCCGCGTCTTCGAGCCGTTCTTCACGACCAAGGCGCCCGGACATGGGCTGGGCCTGGGGCTCGATACGGCGCAGCGGATAGTCCGCCTGCACCGCGGATCGCTGAGCGTACAGAGTGAACCGGGCAAGACGTGCTTCCAGGTGATCCTGCCACTGCAGCAGACCGGCGCATACTAAGCGAGTTGGCTCGCGGATGCCGGTTGAGGCACGAGCGAGGGACGGTCTTCCATCTTCAGGAGGAGTGCTGAGGTGTCGCCTGCGCTTGACGTCGCTGCCGCTCTCCCTTAGCCTCAAGAGCATGATCTACCCCTCTGGCGGACGAATGCCTATGGCCATGCGCACCCTAGCCGGTGTGCAGTCTGCGCCTGGATTCTGAAGCCAGCTCCGCGCGCGAACGAACCGGCTAGGGACATGCACTGCCCCGTTCTTCCCTGACTCGCGCATTGGAGGCCGTCTTGCACATTGTTATCGCCGCCCTCGGCTCGCCGGAGGTGACCCTTGAAGTTTGAAACGCTGCTGCTGACGTTTGATCCGGCTCCGGGCGATCGCTGTCGTCCAGCGAATACACCGATCTATCAGACGGCTACCTTCCGGCAGGACTCGGCGACCTCCTTCGGTGACTTCGACTACACACGCAGCGGGAACCCCACGCGCACAGTGCTCGAGACGCAGCTGGCGCTTCTTGAGTCCGGGACGCGCGCCTTTTGCTTTGGAACGGGGCTAGCCGCCATCACTGCGGTGACGCGTCTGCTCAAGCCGGGCGAAGAGATCCTGGCCTGCGACGATCTATACGGTGGGACCTATCGGCTTTTCTCGCGCATCCTGGCCAACCGTGGCATCACGGTCAAATACGTCGACTTCACCGATGAGCAGGCTCTCACGGCCGCGCTCACTCCGGCAGTGAAGCTGGTCTACCTCGAGTCACCGACGAACCCGCTGCTTCAGATCCTGGATCTCGAGCGTATTGCCAAGGTTGCGCATGAACATGGGGCGCGCGTCTGCGTGGACAACAGCACGATGTCGCCGTACCTGCAGCGTCCGCTTGAGCTCGGCTGCGATATCGTGATCCACTCGGCGACCAAATTCCTCTGCGGCCACAGTGATGTCATGGCCGGGGCCGTCGTCGTGAAGGAGACATCGCTCGGCGAAAATCTATACCTGATCCAGAATGGCGAGGGTGGCGGGCTTTCTCCGTTCGACAGCTTCCTCGTGCTGCGCGGGATGAAGACACTGGCGCTGCGACAGAATGCGCAA
>JAQNCM010000398.1 GCA_029237615.1 Mucilaginibacter sp. | reverse complement strand
TGATAGCAGCTGCACATGCCGGTTGCTTTACTATGGCTGTAGGAGCCGCTTTAAGCCAGGCAGGCTTTAAACCAAATGATCTTACTACAGAGGCTATTTTAGACCTTGATATGGCGGCATTAAGCATTACAGGTATCCACCTTGATCTGAAAGGAGCTACAATTGATGGTGTAAGTGAAGAACAATTTAAAGCAATTGCAGAAGGTGCAAAAGCAAATTGCATTATATCAAAAGCGCTGAGCGTCCCTATTACGCTTGATGTGAAATACGGTGATTAAGAAAGTAATTGGTGGTTGGGGATCAGTTGAATTTAAATGCATCTGATCTCTAAACTTTCGTCGCCATTTTTAACCAACGCTTGATCTCCAACCTCCAACCTCTTCTTCTAACGGCAAATCGTTTCGCAAACCGTATTCTAATTACCAGGTTCCTGATATTCCTTTTCTTTTATATAAAACACGAATTTACCACTTCTCATACAGAAATATCGGAAAGCGGTATGGTACAAAAAACAACCAGCATGGGCAACCCGAGTTTGTTAAATATGCCGTGAAAGATATAATTGACCAAAGAGAAGTACACGCGATATTTTGCCCCAGCCCGAAACTTGTTATGCAAGGCTCGACCGCCAAAAAATCTAAGTTTATGATAAGGGGCGCATAGTTCCAGGAAAGTGTCAAAAACATGGTGGAAGACATTTATAAGCTGGCAGAAAAGAAAATATTTGATAATGCTAATCAAATGAACGTTTTGGGTATGGCCCGTCAAGATGCACAGTTAAAATTTAAACGCTTGCCGGAAGGCATATCAAGTAAGACAGTTGTTTTAAATTTCAGGTAGTTCCGAAAACTTTACCAAAAAATCAATTAAACCACTTAATCAACTCAATTACGCTACCTCAAACCTGGCTTCGGTTGACATACCGGTTGGTAGAGTAAATGAAAACTCGGTACCTTTGCCTTGCTGGCTTGTTACCCAAATTTTACCGCTGCATTTTTCAATAAGGTCTTTACAAAACAGCATCCCCATTCCTGTGCCCGATTCATTATTGGTTCCGGTTTTACTATTAACCTTGCTTTTAAAAAGCTTGTTCAGCTGCTCATCATTCATACCAACCCCGGTGTCCTTTACAGTGATAATGAGATTTTGATCGTCCTGCTGCGCCGATGTGATTTCGATGATATCATTTTCTTCCGAAAATTTGATGGCATTTGTAATCAGGTTTCTGATCACAATCCGGATAGAATTTGGATCAGCTGACGCAACCAGATCGTAAGAAACGTTATCTACTAAGTTAATTCCTTTTATTGCGGCTTGTTCCTGGTAACTTTCTGCCTCATAAGAAACAATGTCTTTAATATAAAAGCTTTTTGCCGAGCTTTCAAAATTATCCATCTGGCTGTTTATCCAAAACAATAAGGTATCCAAAAAATCAGAAGTATATTCCAGCTTCTTTAAAACATTAGGAATCATTTCAAGCATTTGCTCGTGCGAGATCGTTTCATCCTGTAATAAACTGAAGAGACCACGTAAAGTACTTAACGGCGCCCTCAGATCATGAGCTAAAACAGATATCAACCGGTCTTTTAACAGATTCAGGTCATTTAATTTTTGAGCTTGGTCATCAATATTTGCTTTTTGTTGTAATACTTCCCGGTTTTTATCCTCAAGCATCAGGTTAATTTTTTGCTGCTTGCGCTTTTGCAGGTAATAAACAACAGAAATTGTGATCATTCCAATTATTACACTTAAAAAAATGGCATTTATTAAACGCTGTTGCTTAATTCTTTGCTGATACAATACATCCCTTTCACTTTGCTGCCTGGCAAGTTTGCGCTGTTTTGTTGCAAAATCCAGCTCGAGGTTATATGAAGTTAGCTTTTGGATACTTTCATTATTATGTAAGCTGTCTTTAAGGGTAATATATTGTTGCAAATATTTATAGGCTTCATCAAATTTCCCCAATCCGGCCAAAGTTTGATTAAGTTGCAATGCGGCATTCGACCTAACTGATACGTTGCCAAGGATATTGGCATACTTCTGCCCTTCAAGGGCATATTTGTAGGCCTCTTTATAGTCCTTTTGCAGGTTATATACGGTGGCCAGACCGATTAGGGTATAGGCTTGATTATAGACATTTTTATATTTACGCGCAATTTTAAGGGAAGTATTCAAATAATTAACTGCCTTATTAAATTGACCCGAATTTGCATAGCACAAACCGAAATCTGTATATACCGACATCATCCCATCCTTATCATCCTGTTGCTGAGCAATTTTTATAGATTTAGTTAAATATGTAATTGCACGATCGTAGTCTTTTTCATGAAGAAATACTTCGCCTATATTTTCATATACTGTACCAACGCCAGTTAAGTCTTTTGTGCCCTGCAACATTTTTAGCGACTTTTTAAAATACTCCAGTGATTTTGGATACAACTCCATACTTTGTAAAACAACACCTATATCATTATAATCAGCAGCCATAAAACTCTTATTATGCAATTTAATGGCAATAAAAAGCGCTTTATAATAGTAATCGAGCGCATTGGAAAGTTGACCCTCGCTATAGTTTGTAATGCCAATATTTTTATAGCAATCTGATTCAGCAGTTTCTAAATTGTACTTTTTATCAATGTCGAGCGCCAGGTTTAAGTAAACAAGGGCTTTTTTATAATTTGCCAGCAAATTATACATCCGGCCGTATAGTACATAACAGTTGCTTAACCCGTTATAATTGTTTAACTTCTTATATATTAGTATTGCTTCATTAAATTCTTGTTCTGCATTGATAAATTTCCCTTTAAAAAAATTTGCATGGGCGCTTTGTACAAGGCCATCTGCAACCCCTGCTTTATAATTTATCTTACGTGATAATTCGATACTTTTTTTTCCATAATAAAGTGTACTGTCGGGATTTGATTCAAAATAGTTCGCTGCCAGTTTATTTAACCTGTTAATATTTAAAGTATCTGGCTCTGCCTGATTTTTCAACGACGATTCGACAAGGGTTTTCAAGCTGTCAACACGGCCCCTGTTTACCAAACCGAAAGTGTTTATAGAGATTAATAAAAATGAGGTGGCTAAAAAAATCTTCAATGTCAAATCCTTTTAATTATAATGGTTCAGCTGTATAAGCTGTGCTACAACTACTTGTACGGAAATAACGTGGTATTTTGTTTTAAATTTGAAATATAAAATTTAAAATATAAAAAAAGCCCGTTTCCTTTCGGAAACGGGCTCGTCTTTTATATTTTAAATCTATTTTAAAGCATTAACAAATTTGGTAAGCTTTGATTTATTATTTGAAGCTTTGTTTTTGTGAATAACGTTCTTTTTTGCTAAACGGTCAAGCATTGATATTACTTTGGCCAAAAGCGGACTTGCATCAGCCTTGCTGGTAGTACCTCTTAATTTTTTGATGGCGTTCCTGGTGGTTTTTGCCTGATACCTGTTACGCAAGCGCTTCGCAGCGTTAGAACGGATCCTTTTTAATGATGATTTATGATTTGCCATTGTATAGCTTTGTTATTCTTTCTTTTATTTTAAGGACTGCAAATATAGGATGATTATTTTAAAAATCAAATACCTTTTTGTTATTTGTTATAATAGCTCAACAGCATGTGTTATCTGCACAGTTGCTGCAAATAAACAGCAATATCTTAAGCACTAATATGTTTGCAAAATATACAGCTAATAATTATTACCTTCAACCAGATTACACCTTTAAATAACATGGTGAAACAAATCCTGAGGCTTATTATTGGTTCATTACTTATTTTTACATGTTCTTCATGGGGATTTTACGCCCATTACCGCATCAATAGGCTGGCAGTTTTCACACTGCCTCAAGCAATGTCAACCTTTTATAAAAATAACATTGAATATATTACGGAACATGCCATCAGCGCTGATAAACGAAGGTATGTTGACTCTACGGAGGCACCACGTCACTTTTTTAATGCAGATCATTACGGAAAAAATCCTTTTAATGCCATCCCGCAACATTGGAATGATGCGGCAGTAAAATATTCTGCGGATACAATAATTAAGTACGGTACTTTACCGTGGACCATTCAATACAATTATTACAGGCTGGTAAAGGCCTTTAAAGACCATGACACTACCTCAATATTAAACATCTCTGCTAACTTAGGTCATTATGTTGCTGATGCTCATGTACCACTTCATTTAACTCAAAACTATAATGGCCAGCTAACAAATCAAACTGGCATACATGCTTTATGGGAAAGCCGTTTACCCGAGCTCTTTGGTAATAAATATAATTGGTACGCAGGTAAGGCCCAATATATTGAAAACCCTTTAGCAGAAGCTTTTAAGATATGTCGCAGTTCCTTTAAAAATATTGATACGGTATTACGTTTTGAACGAATACTTGGCAAGTCCTTTCCTGAAGATAAGAAATATGAATTGATAAAACACGGTAAAAGGATAGTTAAAGACTATTCTGTTGCATATGCCACGGCTTATCAAAAGATGTTAAAAGGGATGGTCCAACGGCGTATGCGCTCGGCTATACTTGCGGTAGGAAGCTATTGGTATTCGGCCTGGGTTGACGCCGGACAACCGGATTTAACTAAACTAATCACCAAACCATTGAATGACACCGAAAAAAGCAAGATACGGCAGGAAGAGACTTTATATAACAATGGCAAGGTATCCTTTTAGCCAGGTAAGTTGTAGATCGAATGGTGTTAATGGGTTGCTTTCTTCTTTCGTTTGTTTTTTATAGCAGCATAAATAGGAGGTATAATTGATATTAAAATTATAATTACGCCTACTAACGAAAAATGCGCTTTAAAAAAAGGCACTGTTCCAAGTTCGTATCCCGCAAAAAGAAAAAGGACGATCCACAATGCACCGCCTATAATATTATAAAGGCTATATCTCAAAAAAGGCATTTTACCTACGCCCGCCACAAACGGTGCTATTGTACGGATTATAGGCATGAAACGACTGAATATAACGGCTTTGCCACCATGCTTATCAAAAAACGCTTTAGTTTGAAGGTAATATTCCAGTTTTAATATCTTATTTTTTTCTTTAAACACTTTGGGACCTAAATAGCTGCCAAGCATAAAATTAATGGTATTCCCGGCAAAAGCCGCAGCAATCAATATAAGGCCAAGAAGGTAGATACTCAAACCAGTATCTCCGGCGGCAATCAATGCAGCCGCCGCAAACAATAATGAATCGCCCGGAAGGAAAGGAGTCACTACAAAACCTGTTTCGGCGAATATTATACCAAACAATATCAGGTAAGTTAATGCATGATACTGACTAATTATATCGGCCAGGTGTTTATCAATATGCAATATAAAATCAATGAGGCTCTTAATTATTTCCAATTGCTAATAGTTTATCGGCAAAAATATAAATAAAATTCGTTTTGAATTGATTAAGATAGAGGGACTCAGGACAAACGCATTAAAATAATCGTCCATTGTCGCTTCAAAACAATCTACATAGAGGAGCTCCTGGTGGAGCCGTAAACTTTTTCGTTTTTTTATAGACAGGATACTCCGCCGGAGCCAATTACCCGTTTTGTAAGATCTATTTGACTCCGTTAGGAGTCGCCTGTTTATAGAATGACACAAGCCCGATATTATGGCTCCATCCTCCTTAAACTAACTATTTAATCCAAACATTCCTTAAATCATCTTAATGCGTTTGCCCTGTTGAGAGACTTGAAAAATTGGTTAATGGTAAATACCGGCAAACAATTACTGTTAATTACCTGTTAGTAATAACACCCGCATTAAATGTCGCCGAATCGCTTCGGGTTATATATCCGTAAGCATAAATAGTATATAACCTCCCGTCCTGAATGGTTACACCAGGTAAATCCTTCAAGATATTTGACGAACCTGTTGTGGTTATTTTAAAATCATAATTTCCAACCGGTAGCTCGAGATATTTAGAATAGTTTGGATAGACAATGTGGCTAAAAGCCGGCGTCCCGTTCGCAGAAACATCAAAGCCGCTTGTGCCTGTTGGAGAAGCATCAATAAACCTTACTTTACCCGTCCCAAGCGTCGACGCCGATGCTGTATCGACGGTAAAAATTTGTGTGAGAGAATTATCGCTCCTTGCCCCCACAATAAACAAGGAATAGGTTAACCCCGATTTTAAAATATCATGTCTGGAAAATAAAGTTAAACCGGCTACAGAGTTTGACCTGAATTGGTAGGGCGTATCAACAGATGGCACATAAAAATACCCATGCGGAACGGCAAAAACAAACGGATTCTGAAGGGTGTTAACTTGTCTGAAATCAATAAATAAATTAACAGGAAACAGATCAGGACTTAAATTAAAAACTTCATACCGAATATTTAGCCCTGTTGGACTCGCGGTGTTGTTTTTTCCGCAGGATGTTATGTTTGTTAATATCCATCCGCAACAAATGCATGTAAACAGTCCAACCAGTATTTTGCTCTTATTTTTAGAAGCCATTTTTTAGTTTTAAAAATTTAGTGCCATGCCCACATTAAAAGCAGCAGTACCTTTTCCAGTTAATAAGCCTTTTGAAAACAAGGTATAACCCCTACCCTTAGTCATTGTTATAATAGTATCAATCTTAGGTGTGGATGCACCTGCCAGGTAAATCTTCACTTCGTTTTGTCCGCCGGTTACCTTCAAAAATGCAGATGAGCTTTTAAAAGCGCTAGCCGCAAAATTGACCGTTTTACCTACTGTTACGTTTAAACTGCCTGCATCGGGGGAAGCATTTACAAACCTTACCTGAGCAAAAGCTGTATCAGTGTATAAATTATCAACAGTGCTAAACGCCCCGGAAGAAGCTTCTCCGGTCACATATATCGTATTATAAGTACTATCCTTTAAATTAAGGTTCAAACTGAATAGTTGATTAGGGGTAGATGGACCAGCCTTTTTAAACGAATAATTTTGCGATCCTGTCGGTACTTTTAAATAGTAGGACTGGCTGCCCGGATATAAACCAGAATTATTGTTGTTACGCGTGCCATTCACAAAAAAGTTGAGGGTATCTGCGGACGCGTTAACAACATTAATATTGGATATTACTGTTTTTGCAATAACTTCATCATTGTTTTTGCAGGAGGCTAATCCTGCCAAAGCAGCTATAAAAAGAAAAACTGAATACCTGATATTCATATAAGTAAATGCTATTATAACTTACTACGATAAGATTTGTTATAAGGCTGAATAAAAAAGTCCGGTCTTTTACACCGGACAAAGTATTTTAATATTTTTTATGATCGAAATGTCGGGGCCCAAAAACATCCAAAGCAAAAGCCAATTCCAAACTCACCACTCAACATTATCAAGCGTAGCTATTAAGCATAACCGGCATAACCAGCATCAACACGTCTTCGTTCTCATCGCCTCCCTGCGGCAATAACAAACCTGCCCTATTGGGAGTCGACATCTCGAGGATTACCTCTTCGCAACTTAAATTCTTTAACATCTCTATCAAAAAACGAGCATTAAAACCAATCTCCAGGTCTTCACCATCATACTGGCAGCTTAAACGCTCATGCGCTTCGTTGGCAAAATCAATGTCTTCCGAAGATATGTTCAACTCACTTCCGCTAATTTTAAGCCTTACCTGGTGGGTGGTTTTATTCGCATAAATAGCAACTCTACTCAATGAACCTAAAAAAGCCTGTCGGTCAATATTTAGTTTATTTGGGTTATTAAGCGGTATAACGGCCTCATAATCTGGATAGCGCTCATCAATTAAACGGCAAACCAGGTTAATATTTCCAAATTTAAAAAATGCGCTGGTGCTGTTATATTCCACAGAAACATTTACGTCATCAGATGGTAACGATGATTTTAATAAAGTCAGCGCTTTTTTAGGTAATATGAATGATGATGTACTTGCTGCTTTAGCATCTTTACGGCGATAGCGTACCAATTTATGAGCATCGGTAGCAACAAAAGTAAGGTATTGAGTTGATAGCTGACAGTAAACGCCTGTCATTGCAGGCCGTAATTCATCATTACTAACCGCAAAAATGGTTTTGTTAATAGCTTCTGCCAATACTGATGCGGGCAGGTTTACTGATGACGCGTTTTCAACAACCGGTATCTTGGGGAAATCTTCACCATTTTCGCCGTTCAGTTTATATTTACCGTCACCGGCGTTAATTTCAATGGCAAACGTTTTATCGTCAACAGAAAAGGCAATCGGTTGCTCCGGTAACGACTTTAAAGTTTCTAACAAAATTCTTGATGGAATAGCGATACGGCCATTTTCCTTAGCTTCAACCGTTAAAGAGGTTGTCATGCTGGTTTGCAGGTCAGTAGCCGAAATAGTTAAGTTTCCATCTTTTATCTCGAACAAAAAGTTTTCCAGTATGGGCAATACGGTGCTATTGCTCAATGCGCCGCTAACAGCCTGTAGTTGCTTGAGTAATGTTGATGTAGAAACAATAAATCTCATATAGTTAGAATTAATCAATCAAAAGTATAAAATTT
>JAQNCM010000446.1 GCA_029237615.1 Mucilaginibacter sp. | reverse complement strand
GGGATACAGTTTATATTACTTTAAGGCTGACCTACCGCCGATATTGGCGGCAAGATCTACTACGTTAAGAGACACAAACACAAATTCCAAATCAGGAATAATCTTAAGAGCCAAATCTACAAATACTTCGTGCATCTCAGTAGTGTTGGCGGTATTATTATCCGCTGAAACATCTGTCGCATAATCAAATAACGCTCTACGCTTAATTAGACCGCCTAAGAAGGAATTACAGTCAGATTGTATATTTCCCCATGTAATTGTATCATTAGGATCAAACAAGTATACAAACAAGCCTTGGCGTAAGGCACGTTTAATATATTTTACCAAACGTGATGCATTAACTCTGTTTAGCTGAGAGGAGGCGGCAAACGTAGTTTTTGCTCCCATCACCAATATTCCGCGACCCTGAATAAATGATATTGGATTAATTTGTGTACCATCTTTTACCAAGGTATCTCTCACTCCTTTATTAATAAAATCCACAACGAAAGTTGTTGCTGTACCCAATGTCCCAGTAACATATCCAATGTTACTAGCCTCGGTTATACTACCGCGCTTAACACCTGCTGGCGCATACCATACATCAGCTTGTTGATCATTAAATGCGTACACACGCAATGCCATTGCTGCAGCCGTTGTCAAAATAGTTGAACCATCAAGATTTGTTGTCAAAAAATGTGGGTAATAATATGCAATGTTATATGATGTTACTCGCGCAGGAGTTGATGCCCATTCTGCGATACTTCCTGGTCCGGTTGGAGGCATGGCAAATGGTGTTTCACCAATAACAAACACTTCTTCAAACAATTCTGTTGATACAGTAACTAAGTCTGTTGATACTTCTGGAAATCCAGGGCAAACAATAAGATTATATGCTAAATTATCAGCCAAAATACCAGTACTTGGATCATTAATAACTGCTTTAAGGCGTTTTACAACTTCTACCCTACGAGCAGCATCATTAGCTCCTAATGATGAATCAGTCATAAACTCTTTGGTGTGCGAGAAGTCACTACCAGCAATCAACAATAGTCCTTCTGCTTCTTGTGCTGTGAATTGATTAGTCACAATAGAGCCTGAAGTCCAGTTATTAATCATTGCATTCAATCCATCATAACTACCCGTAATAATGGTGAACGCTGTATTATAGATATTTAACGATTGAATACCTTGGCCTTGAACTGGTGTATCAAAGGTCGAGAACAAATTTGTATTAGCGAATAATGGATTAACCGCACTAAACCCATCGCTTGTAATATTAACAAGTGACGTGGCGCCCAATAAATCTGAAGTAATCCTAATTCTGCCTTGAATCAACGATACAGTAGTATTACTACTAGTAGCAGCTTGAATCTGTGTTTGAAGTTGAGCAATTAACGTTCCAAAGTGTTGGCAATTTTGACCTTGGACTTGAATTTGAGACGTTGATGAACCGTTGATTGATACAACGTGAACTTGGAAACCGTATGCAGTTGCGTCATTCTGCAATCCGGTCGCATCAGTCGTTTGAATAAAACCAGCTTTTGAAGAATAAATAACATCTTGAAATCCAGCATAGTCAGTAGTATGATCTTGGATAAAATCATTACTAAAATCACTTGAACTGAAACTGTACAATGCTAATGAAGGTGCTAAAGCATCTCCCATTAATGTAGTTAATTCGTTTTTTGTGACAGTCTGTTTATAATTTGTATCAGCAGGAACTAATCCATTTGCAGAATTATATTCTTGAATATATTGACTTACTAATGCACTTAACGAATCACCAGATTCTGATATATTAGTGTTCCATAGCTGGAGAATGTTAGACTGTGTGTCGTTAAGGTTTACATTTGCACGAAGAACATATGCGCTATTTGCAATTGTTAGAACTTTATTTAAGGCGTCTAATCCATATTCATTTCGAACATCGCCATGTTGTGGACTACCATTCGCATCTACCAAATAATTTGGATTCCCGTAAAGTTGTACAGATTGGCCAATAGATGTAACCGTTCTAATCACACCATATTCATAAGTCCCTAAAGCTGGTGTGACACCATCTGGTAATAATTTATGATCAGCAGTTGCTATAATTATAAGAGGAACAGTGGATGCAGCTCCAGGCACGTAAAAACTTTGATCATTAACTGTAACTGATACATCGGCAGATACTAAATTTACCATCTAAAAACTCCTATAAATAGACTTCTTCTATCCAATATTTATAAGAGTTGCTAAAATTATTATTTATTTTTAAATATAATTATGCAGAAGGAGTAACACTTAAAGTTGGCGTTACTGCTGGAGTACTAGTAATAGTTGGAGTAATAGTAGGAGTTGGCGTGGTTGAAGTAACAATAGTCGGGGTTCTATCATAGACGCTAACCACAGTTTCGTATCCTGAATAATCTACTTCTCTAGCATCTTCTTCCACAAAAAGATGTACATTTTTTGAAAGTTCCACTATATTCAATTTAAGATTAATAGACTTAATGTAATCGGTCCTGAAATTGTAAGGTGGGCTAAATTGTGCAATAAAGTTAAAATTTATCGTAGACGTAAGTATACGCCTAGCAGTACCCGATGGATATTCTTCACCAAACGAAACGAGATCTTCCATAGTAATTGTTGTTATTTTCGCCCAATCGTCAAATGAATCCGAGATTTGAATTTGTAGATTTGGGTTGAACAACATCAAAATTTGTTCCAGCATCTGAAAATGTTGCTGAGTATTACTAGCGTAAATAGCTGTTTCCATTCGTATTCTATATGGGACAGGACGTAACTTTTCAACTATTATCACCCCATCGGGTAATGTTGCGCCCATCGGTAAACGAGCATTTTTTATTGTTTGTTCTGATCCTACCAGTGCTGATGGATCACGCTCTATACTTATTAAGTTTGCCGCTAACGTAGGGACTCGAATAGGCTTATTTTGAGTATTTTCAGATAATATGGCTGATACTACCCTATCACGAGATCCATATGTAATAGGAACTTTAACCAAATTACTGGGCGAATTGAAGTCATTTTTACCTACAGATACCTTCAACCCTGAAAAAACAGCCATATATTCAATAATATATGCCTCTAATTGGGCACCATAGTAATAATTACCTAAATTAATATTCGTCATAATTGTTATTTATTAACCACTCGGCGTTGGTGTCATAGAAGGTGTAACACTTGGTGTAGGAGTCAAGGATGGCTGTGGAAGATTCAAGATATTTTCCAATATGAACGAACCTGTACCATGATTTGTAGTTATTGGAGAATCATATAATTTTTCGAATTTATTATTTGAAAAATTAAAAACTCCTACATCTGCAGCATAAAGTCTCTGCGCATTTTCAGAAAAGCTGATGTCTGATGAAGTTGGCCCTATCTTTGCTGTATCTATCAATGCCAAAATTGAACCATTAAATTCATAAGCATACAAATCTGATCCCGTTGTAAAGAAATACCCATTACCTACTGCTATAGCCGGTCCACTAGTTAACGAAGCATCCGAATAAACTTGATTAAATCCCACTCCATCAAATGTAAATATTTGTATCTTTACGTTATTATTACTGCCAGTGTAAATGTATCTACCATCGCTGACTATCT
>JAQNCM010000449.1 GCA_029237615.1 Mucilaginibacter sp. | reverse complement strand
ATAATTCTCAGGATTGCAAGAATTATTATTTGTAATAAAAAGGCCAGCCTGTAAATAGGTCTGGCCTTTTTTATTTAGATGGTGCGGAAGGTCAGATTCGAACTGACACGCCTTGCGGCGGCGGGTTCTAAACCCGCTGCATCTACCAGTTACACCACATCCGCATCATGTATTTAGGACGGTCGCTGCAAATCGATATTCACATCTTGTCCCTCATGGTACACCAGATAATTTCGGAGCTGGCTAGCCGTTAGTCCCAGCTTATCCCATACGATGTCAATAGGCTTTCCATGCAGATGAATAACCCATGCGACTCCGTTGATCACTTTGGCGTTCGTTGACGCCTTAAACGTTCCGAATTGCTGCTGCTTAGCTGATTCACACATATTATATTTTAGTCCCTGTAAGCCGTCTTGTTAATTTAAAACCCCGCCTGATGTCGTTCAGGTGCGACAGGGACTATACAGAATAACTTGGAAGGAAATGATACTTTCTTCACGTTTCTGTAAAAAGAATTGCCGAGCTTACAAGGGTGTGGTACGATATAATGGGGAGTTGTTTCTGGGAATTGTTTATGGTTGTAAAAAGTGCAAAACCCTTTGACAACAGCGTAGCAATACTGCATACTGTTGGACTAAGCGGAGGTAAAAATAACAAAAGGTGATTCTTATGTGGTACAGCGTCGCACAAGTGGCCGAAATGTATTTTTTACATCCCGACCGCTTGAAAGAGTTTGCATCCCGGACTATTGTAAAAGACGAGCACGCTATTGTCAATGACGAGATCCATTCTACGCGGGTGGAAGGCTTTGTGCAGGCTGCAAAGCGGGTGGGCATTGTACGCGATACTTCCTTATACATAAGACCATTCCCCAATTGATACTGGTGAAATAATTAGTAATTCGGTCTTGCAAATCTCTGCAAGACCGAATATAATTATTCCACAATAAATCAGTTGGAGCAGCTAATGGCGAAGATAAACGTAGCAATTCGTTACGAGACCGATGACGGTAAGTCTTTTGATACTCTCGAAAAGGCCACCGAATATGGTGAAAATCTGTTGATCAAGGCCGAACTTATTGAGGTCATTCACACTGCACTCCGCAATGTCACCGATGGTTTTGGATATGCCTATGAAGCTCTGCTGGAAGATGGCGTAGCATTGGATACAATTGCAGACATATTGGTAATGACTGATCTTGCCTCGCATCTTGTCCCCATTTTGAAAAAGCATAAGCTGATCTGATTAAAAGAAGATCAAGGAACATAAAATAATATGCGTCCGAATTACAAAATATCCGAAGCGTTGCAAGATTTTCGTGCTCGGGACGATGGCGAGCTTATTGATATCCTTGCTGCCATCATTACAATGCAGCCTGAGGTTTATTTGCGTGTTATAAACTCTTGGAATCGTGGAGTGACACTTGAAGTCGAGGATCAAACTGTTGTTATCCCTACCATTTTGTTTGACAAGATGGAAGATGCGATTCAACGTGTAACTTATCCTGAACTTCTATCTTCTCCGACATTGCGCCAGACGGTTGCGGCTATGAAAGTATTACGTGATGAATTAAAACTGGAATTGCATATCGGTAAACAGATTATAGATTTTCTTGCATTCTATAACAAGTTGGACGGGCTTAAGGTTACAACTTTGACTGAAAATACTGTGAAATTGGTAGCATCTTCTGACAATGGATCAGCGGAGGGTGCGTGACAGTGCAGACCATCATCCTGTGCTTCTACATCGCCGGAAGTCTTTGCTTCCTCGCCGGCAGCGTGTTGGCGCTGTTTAAATGAAAGTTCACTTCAGGAGCGGTCGAAGCGCACTGTGCGGAACCTACAAAGGACTGCTAGGGACCGGGCAGGCCAGTCCCGATCCGGCCAAGGTAACGTGTCAGAAATGCCTTGCGAAGATGAAGCGAGCCGCTCACAGCGCAGGAGTGCCTCGCGAATGAAAGAACCAGAATTCACAGCAAAGCAAGTCCGTGACCGCCTTTGGGCGGTAATCAATTCACGGCGACATAACCAATTGACACTGGCAGCAGCTATCGGGGTTTCGGCCCAGTTTCTGAACGATGTGCTGCATGGCAGGAAAGAGCCTACAGGCAAGGTGCTCGAATACCTCGGGCTGGTGCGGGTTGTCGTATATCGCATTTCAAAGCGAGATGGTCAAACCGTGAAAGGTGATCAATGATTTCGTTCGGTGCTCAAAAAATCTTGCGCAAGATGATCGAATGTGAGGACGCGGAGGAATTTGAAGACGCTGAGCTTGTCTGCGAAGGTAACGCGTGTTGGCTTGGATGCTGGCGCACCACAACCACAATTCGCAATGAGCTGCTGAGCATCTGCGCTCTTCGTGATGTTGGCGAGCAAGGGAAAGGTGTTGAACGTTACACGATCAATGCGCATGGCCGAAAGGCTGCTGCGGATCGCAGTTATATCCCGCCTGAGTTGTATTTCGCTCATAGCGCTTCCGGAGGACAGAAATGAGCATCGTTCTGACAATCAATTGCCCAACACATCCTCG
>JAQNCM010000336.1 GCA_029237615.1 Mucilaginibacter sp. | reverse complement strand
GACACAGTAGGGTCGCGTTTTAAATTAATGGGCCCCGGTCTGAAATGGCCTTTCTTATCCGGGTTATTGTCATAAATGATCAGGTCGTTAGCCAGCTCCGAAATTAATCCCTGTTTTTGCAGTCCGCGTTTACCTTCAACTTTTTTAAGTAGCTGGATATTTAAATTTCTGTAATAAAATTCAAGTTTACCCTTCCCTCCGTAATTACTTGCGTTAACATTAAAAGTGAGCTTTTCAATATCAGCTGATTGTACGTGCACCAGCGCAAGTGGCTTAACCAATTTATCTAATATTTTACCATCAAACTTACCCAGCTCGCCCGAATAATTGAAAGCCCCGTCTTTAGCCCTCAAATTAAATTTAAAGTTTACCTGCAAAGACCCCGCATCCATAAAACGGGTATTGATATATGCCCTCATGTAAGGATTTATTCTTTTTTGATCATCATCATTGGTAACATTTAAAATATAACCATTTGTATGGGTGAACAATATTTCGCCGGTAGCGCCCGAGGTCGCATCAGTTTCAGAATAATTGATGTTGCCATTTTTTATATTCAACCGCTTTAACCGCATATCAAGGGCTACATTTTGAAGGGCCTGTTGAGGGTCTTTACCAACTTTGCTTGTTACTTTGCCTGTTTTTCTGCCTTTGATTGCATTATTGCTGTATATCCGCACATCAGGCTTTATGATGTCCATGGTGCCTGCATATAATATCTGATCGTGCAAAAAGCTCTGCAAATCAATATCGTTAATAGCTATTTGTTTAAATTTTAAGGTATAGATATCACCTCCCTGCCCTGTTTTTCTGTAAAAATCCGCATGGCTATACCGGGGCAGGAAGGATACTTCATCAAGCACAATCTTCCTTTGCGCAGTAGAAAAATAGATCTTTTTCAAAGTAGCTTCATATAAGCTATCCGGTGTTGCTATATGATAATCATGCACCGTAACATCCACGCCCCTTGTATAATAGAAACGATTAGGATCCCTGATGGATAGGGAGTCAATAACAATATCAGAAATATTAATATCCAGGTGCTTTAAAGCTGTGTTTTTTGTAACCGGTTTGTTCTTATTTATGTAATTTAAACTTATATCTTTAAGTGAAATTGAATCAATCCTAACCTGTTTAAAAATACTTTTTATAATCTGATAAGGGCTTTTGGGTTTTCCAACTTTTACCGTGTCGTTAAAAGCGTATTTTTTGTTTATGATAGTAAGCCTTGGATTTTCAACGGATATGTTATCAATATTTAATATTTTTTCCTGGTAGGCTTTTTTGGCTCCTACATTTTGGATGGATAGTTTTTTTACACTTAATATAAACAGATTATCAGGTGCTTTTTTCAGAGCGACCAATTTGTTGTAAATATTGGTATCTGGCACCAGCTTGAAATCATCAAGGGTGGCGTTGCCGGATGTAACGTTAAGGTCAAAATCCGAATATTCAATATGGTATAAACTATCACTTGATCGTATTACAAGTTCCTTTAACTTTTGCTGTAAAATAGGTTTCCACCTGTTGCCTGCAATATAGTTATTGTAAAAGTAATAGGCTGAACCGCAAATGATAACAACTATCGTTAATAAAACAATCGGCCATATTCTTATTTTTTTTTTCGGCGGTAGTTCGGATGGGATCACGGCTTTCTGCTTTACTACTTGGTACAACAATAAATTTTTGATTTTGTTATTGCTGACAATCTGTCACGCTGTATTTAAATTTTATGTATTTTTGCATTCTAAATTTTTATATTAAAGATGGATTTGCTTATTCCGGATAAGGTACATGATGAAAGCAGGCAGGGTGAGGCCTTGGTTTTAGGGCAGGTTGGCGGTAAACACAATGGCCGTAAACTTTACATTGAAAGTTATGGCTGTGCCATGAATTTCTCTGATAGTGAGATAGTTGCTTCCATTTTGTTGGAACAGGGATTTGAAACTACGTCGGATTTTAACGTGGCGGATGTTATTTTTATAAATACCTGCTCCATTCGTGAAAATGCCGAACAACGCGTACGTAACCGCCTGCGCGAATTTACAGTAGCCAAAGTTAAAAATCCGGGCCTGGTGGTAGGTGTGCTGGGATGTATGGCCGAGCGTTTAAAGTCGAAGTTTTTAGAAGAAGAAAAGTTGGTTGATGTAGTGGTGGGCCCCGATGCTTACCGCGATTTACCTAACTTAATAGAACAGGTTGACGGGGGGCAGAAGGCAGTAAATGTTCTTTTATCACGCGAAGAAACTTACGCTGATATAAGCCCGGTGCGTTTAAACAGCAACGGGATTAATGCATTTGTATCTATTATGCGGGGTTGCGATAACATGTGTTCATTTTGCGTGGTGCCGTTTACCCGCGGCCGCGAACGCAGCCGCGATCCGCAATCAATTGTTAAAGAGTGTACAGACCTGTTTAACCAGGGCTACCGTGAAGTTACCTTGCTGGGGCAAAATGTGGATTCTTATAAATGGGGGCAGCAAAGTCCGAAAGTCGGGGAGTCCGAAAGTCCGGAAGCAGGAAGTTATAATTTAGAAAATCAAAAAGTCTCCCCAACAGGGGGAGATTTAGAGGGGGATGGAGTTGTCAATTTTGCCAACTTGCTGGAGATGGTTGCCTCTATAAATCCTGAATTGCGGGTGCGTTTTTCGACGTCCCATCCAAAGGATATTACTGACGAGGTTTTGTACACCATTAAGAAATACGACAACATCTGCAAATACATTCATCTGCCTGTACAATCCGGCAATAGCAGGGTATTGGAATTGATGAACCGTACTTATGACCGGGATTGGTACATCGGCCGTGTCAATGCGATACGCCGTATCATACCCGAGTGTGCTATCTCAACCGATGTGATAACTGGCTTTTGCAGTGAAACTGAAGAAGAGCACCAGGACACTTTGAGCATGATGGATTACGTGCATTACGATTTTGCGTATATGTTTATGTACTCTGAAAGGCCAGGCACGTTAGCAGCAAAACGTTATGCTGATGATATTCCCGACCTGGTAAAACGCAATCGTTTAAAGGAGATAGTAGCTAAACAACAGGAACATTCCTACATCAGGTTACAAAAGCTTGTGGGCAAAACACAAAAAGTACTAATTGAGGGTTTTTCAAAAAAATCAGATAAAGATTATTGTGGTCGGAGCGATCAGAATGCAATGGTTGTTTTCCAGGTAGATGAAAATTATAAGCCGGGCCAATATGTTAATGTGCTGATTGAACGTTGCACCACCGCAACTTTGATAGGGAAAATAATTTAGAGTCAAGAATAAAGAGATATAGAGTCAAGAGCCAGGAAAGAAAAATATTAAGAGATCGAAAGCGTCCATGATTAAGCATAATTTTAAAAGTTTGAAAATCTGGCAAAGGTCGATGGATTTAACAGATCTTACTCATGGTTATTGCAAAGGTCTTCCAATAGAAGAACGCTACAATCTGATAGAATCAATTAAACAGATGTTCTTGTTCTATTCCCTCAAATATTGCTGAAGGATCCGGGAAAAGGACCAATGTGCATGCTGAGTTTTTGACTACATCTTTGACGTCATCATATGAAGTCGAAACTCAATTACTAATATGTGAACGCAGGGCTTATGGCTCTCAAGAAAAATTAAAAGACTGTTTAGAACTAGTTGTCGAAGTTCAAAAAATGATATTTTCCTTCAGGGAGCGTATTTTGAACAGTGACGAATAAGGAAGTAGAAACAAGAATTCCGAATTAAGAAAGATTACTATAAAATGTCCTTTCTTGACTCTTTATCTCTTGATTCTTGAATCTTAACAAACTATGGAAATACAAGAAATAAAACAACGCTTTGGGATCATCGGCAATTCGCCTTTGCTTAACAGAGCTATAAATATAGCAAACCAGGTTGCACCCACTGATATTTCTGTTCTGATAACAGGGGAAAGTGGGAGTGGTAAAGAGGTGTTCTCGCATATCATTCATCAAATGAGCCCGCGTAAGCACGGGCCCTTTATTGCGGTTAACTGTGGTGCCATACCCGAAGGAACGATTGATTCAGAATTGTTTGGTCATGAAAAAGGGGCCTATACGGGTGCTGTTGGCGAGCGTAAAGGATATTTTGAAACGGTAAACGGCGGAACCATATTTTTAGATGAAATTGCTGAGATGCCTTTAGGCACCCAGGCGCGTTTATTAAGGGTGCTGGAATCCGGACAATATATAAAAGTAGGATCATCCAAAGTTGAGAAAACCAATGTGCGGGTAATAGCCGCCACCAATGTTGATGTTTACGAGGCAGTTAAAAACGGAAAATTCAGGGAAGACCTTTACTATCGTTTAAATACGGTTCCCTTACGCATTCCACCCCTGCGCGACAGGAAAGAGGATGTTTATTTGTTATTCAGGAAGTTTACTTCTGATTTTACCGATAAATACCGCACGCCGCCGATCCAGCTGGATGAGGATGCACAACAAATATTGATTAATTATTCGTGGCCCGGTAACATAAGGCAATTAAAAAATATGGCCGAGCAATTGGCAGTATTGGAACGCGACAGGATAATTACCGGTCAAACTTTGTTATCCTATATTCCGGCGGAAGCAACCGGCAGAAACTTGCCGATGCGTTTGGACAATCAGCCAAAAGAAGATTTTTCTGAACGGGATATTTTGTATAAAGTGTTGTTTGACATGAAGCGGGATATGGTTGAGCTAAAAAAATTAGTTGCGGATATTATTGAACATGGCGGTGTTTCTGTTAATCATGCCACTCATTCTCAAACATTAAACCAGTTGTACCGCGATATTGAATTGCCCGGTACCCCCGATACACAATTTACCCTGCAGCAACCCGTTAACAACAATAACAACAGTACAAATCCGTATAATATAACACATGAAGCTGAAGAGGTTGAGGAGTCGCTGTCTTTGATTGATAAAGAATCGGACTTGATTCGTAAAGCCTTAAAGAAGCATAAAGGCAAACGCAAACTCGCAGCAAATGAATTGGGAATTTCTGAAAGGACCTTGTACAGGAAGATAAAAGAATTAAATTTATAAATTAATGAAGAACATCCGGAGTATATTTATAGCGCTTATTGGTTTTGTATTAATTATTGTACCATATTCCTGTACGGTGAGTTTGAATGGCGCATCAATTCCTCTTAATATGAAAACCATAAGGGTTGATTTTTTCGAAAATAATGCAGCATTAGTAGTAAATACTTTAAGTACGCAGTTTACGGAAACTTTAAAAGCTCGTATCAGAAACACCACCCGCTTAAGTATTGTAAGGAGTGAAGAGGCGGATGCTTCGCTTTCGGGAGCTATTACCGATTATAATATTTCGCCGGTATCAATAAATGCAACGGCAAACAATGTAGCGCCTATTGCAGGCGCAAGCCAGTTAACCATTACAGTTAGCGTAAAATATGTAAATAACATTAATAAAAAAGATAGTTTCCAGCAGTCGTTTACAAAGTCTGAACCCTTTACTGGTGATATCGCAACACATGAGCAAACTTTGATAACAGATCTTAATAAACAGATAACTGAAGATATTTTTAATAAGGCCTTTGCATCAAATTGGTAATCAATTAGTAGTTTCAACCACGTGGATCAATATAGCAATAACAGTGAGAATGATTTTTTAGGGTCACTATTAGCAAATCCGGCTAATGACGGCCGTTTATATGCCAATAATTTACAACGGTTGACTGATGATTTTCCGCAAAGCGGGATTTTACATGCCTTGGTGGCCCATGCAAGTGATGACAAAAATTTGAAACGGGCATCTGTTTATTTTAATCCAGCCTCTTTATATAAATTAATTAATGCCCCGGCTTCTTTCAAAGGGGTACCTAAGGAAAATATTGTCATTCAGGCCAGCATTAGCAGTAATAGCTATCATCCTGTTGCTGAAGACACGACTGAAGCTTTTAAAGAAGAGCCAGCCTTCAGCGAAAACTATTTCAATCAACCAGCTGAAACCGAAACTGATGCAACAAAATTTGCACAAACACCTGGTTTGGATGAATCGTCGAAATCTTATATAAATGATGATGAACATCATTTTACGGGGGTAAATAAGGAAACGTCCGTTGAGGATCCAGCGAAAACTATCGCTGCAGATGCTCATTTTTCTTTTTTTTCGGAGCCGCAGCCGGATACCGAAAATGACTACCAGGAAGATTCGGCTATTGATAGTCAGGTAGATGAAGCATATGACGCCATGTCATCCCGGATAAAAGCTGCCCTGGGAGGTTACTCAATAACAAGGAATGTTAGTGTAGCACAAGATGAAGCCGCTAAAGATGTTGCACATGAACATCAGGTTGTTGAACCTGCAGCTATAAATAGCAGCGACAACCAGGAGAAGCACCCTATTGAAGAGGATGTTTACGACGAAATTGCCAGTATCGAAAACATAGACCTTGACCAGGCTGATACAGATCATCATACAGAAGGGGTAACGCGAACTGAAGAAACTTTGCCAAATGAAAGTGATCAAAATAAGGAGAGAGAACCATCCGGAAATGAAGAAAGTTCAATAAGAGAGTCGGCCGATACAAGTAATTTTACTTTTGCCGAAAATGAACCTGCTATTCACAACGAAAGCCTTACAACTTTCGCAACGGAAAACATAGCCACCTCAAAGAATAAATCAGCAAATACGGAGCAGCAGGATTTATCAAGGTACCACGATGAGAAAATGCCTTATAGCTTTATGTGGTGGCTTGATAAAACCCGAAGGGAACATGCGGGGATATGTCAACCCTTTGTGAAACCCGAAACAACTGCTCCGGCTGGTAAGGGAAAACATCCGGCTGATGAATTGCAGCAACAGTACTACGAAAATATTTTTCATATCACCTCAGTTGAAGAACTGGATAAAAGCACTGCTCCATACGCGCCAACTGCTAAATTTGACGGAAAAAGCAAAGAGCAGCTTATTATTCAGCGCTTTATTGAAGAAGAACCACAAATACGGCCTCAAAGCAGTGATAAGTTAGACAACGAAAACAAGGCAAAGAAAAGCTCGGAAGACCGGGACGAACTGGTAACCGAAACATTGGCGACTATTTATACAGATCAGATGCTTTACCACAAAGCAATAGCGTCTTACAAAAAATTGATGTTGAAATTCCCGGAAAAAAGCCGTTACTTTGCCGAGAAGATTGAACAGTTAGAAAAGAAAACCAACTAATATATAAGAAATGTATTTATTATTACTGATCATAGCGATCATTGTGTGCGCTCTGTTAATACTTATGGTGTTGATACAAAACCCCAAAGGTGGCGGCTTGTCATCGAATTTCTCCAGCTCATCGCAATTAATGGGCGTTCAAAAAACGGGAGATTTTTTGGAAAAAGGAACCTGGATACTTGCCATAACCCTTATGGTTATTTCGCTGGCAATGAATGTTGCTGTAAAAAGCGGGACAGAAAAGTCAGGTAACTCTGATTTAAACGAGAAAATTCAAAAAGCTTCCAAACCAACGGCTTCGCCTGCGGCTACTCCTATGACAATGCCGGGTACACCGCAACCAACTACAACAAAACCTGTTGCTCCTGCAAAGGGTAAATAACATTAAGATACTTTTTTAAAGGCTCCGCAATGCGGGGCCTTTTTTATTATAAGTGATTTAAGCGCGGTGTTTAAGTACAGAGCTCATTTTGTTCAGAAAAAGTTACTGACACGATGGCATTTCATATTAAATTAATATTAACATGAAACCCGCCGCGCAATCAAATCTGACAATAAAACAGTATTATATGTCAATTAGCCCGCAGCCGGCTGCTTGGCATAATTGATGAGCAATTGCCAGCGAAACTTAAATTATTATAAAAATTTAAATAATTGTATAACTATGTCATTAAACATTAAACCTATCGGAGACAGGGTAGTAGTGGAAGCTGCTCCGGCCGAAGAGAAAACTGCCTCTGGAATCATTATTCCGGACACTGCAAAAGAAAAACCTCAGCGCGGAACTATCGTTGCTGTTGGTGATGGAAAAGTAGATGAGCCTTTAACTGTTAAAGTTGGTGACCAGGTTTTATATGGTAAATATGCCGGTACCGAAATTACTTACGAAGGCAAAGAGTACTTAATTATGCGTGAAACTGATATCTACGCAG
>JAQNCM010000641.1 GCA_029237615.1 Mucilaginibacter sp. | reverse complement strand
TAAATAGATCCGTGATCTTGGATACATTTAGTCGAAGCTGCGCTAGTATGCCAGCGACATGCCCGGTATGCAAACGCGATTTCCCGCCATGACCGTCCATCGTGCGACGCCGCTTACGAAGAGCACGTTCGCCTACACCGAGCTGCGCCGGCGGATCGTGAGCGGCGATATACCGCCCGGGACCCGGCTCGATCTCAACGAGCTGTGCGAGGTCCTGGACGTCAGCCGGATGCCGGTCCGCGAGGCGCTGTCGCGGCTCGACGCTCAGGGACTTGTCGAGATCCGCCCGCAGGCGGCCACTGTCGTCTCCCCTCTCTCGGTCGCCGACCTGCGCGACACTTACGGTGCGCGGATCGCGCTCGAGACGATGCTCGCCGGCGCCGGCGCCGCACACGTCGATGGCGGGCTGATCGATGAGATGCAGCGCGAGATCGAGCGCCAGCGTGCGTGCGCCGAGGCGGACGACCTCGAGGGCTTCCTCGTCTCTGACCGCGCGTTCCACGACCTGCTGTACGAGCGCGCGCAGATGCCGCGGACGCGCGACATCGTGTTGCGGCTGCGCGACGTCGCCGACCGCTACATCTACCTGTTCCTGCAGGCGGCCTCACACCGCACTGAATCGATCGGCGAGCACGCGTTGCTGCTCGAGCACTGCGCCGACGCGGACCGGGCGAAGCTGCAGAAGGCCGTCGAAGCCCACATTCGCCGCGGGCGCGACATGCTGCTCGAGCAGTTCAAGCGCGCCGAAGTGGACAGTGAGATCGACACAGCCGCTCCGGCATGAGCGGCCAGATCGACAGGCTGCATCTGCACGGCGGCGCCGGTGCCGGGCTCGCTTCGGTCGTTGCCGCCGAGCGCGCCCTGGAGGCTCGCGCCACTGAGCTCGGGCGCCCGCTGCTCAACCTGACCTACGCGGACACCAAGCGCTTTCCCCCACCGGCATGGGCGCTTGAGGCATTCACCCGCGCAGCCAGCGGCGGCGGCCCCACTTACACGCCGTACCGCGGCAACGCCGAGGTACGCCGGCACGTCGCGCGCTCGCTGACGACATTCCTCGGCCGCCCGATCGACCCCGAGCGCGAACTGATCCTCACCCCGGGGTCCCAGGCGGCGCTGTTCACGGTGCTCGCTTCGATGCTCGAGAGCGGCGATCGCGTGATCCTGGCCGACCCCGACTATCTCGCCTACGAGCGACTGCTGACGTTCCTCGGCGCCTCGGTCGATCGCCTCGACCTGCACCTCAACGGCGGGTCGGGCGAGCTCGACCCCGAGCAGCTACGTGGACTCATCACGGATGACACGCGCTGCATCGTGCTCTCGAATCCCAACAACCCGACCGGCGCCGTGCTGAGCGCCGAGACGGTCGACCTCGTCGCAGACGTGGCCTGCGAGCACGATCTCGTCGTGGTCATCGACGAGCTGTACTCGCGGCTGATCTACGACGAGCGCCCGTACGTGCACCTCGGCACGCTGCCGGCGATGGCGGAGCGCTCGGTCACGGTGCTCGGCCCCTCCAAGACCGAGTCGCTGAGCGGCTACCGTCTCGGCGTCGCGGTCGCGCCGGCGGCGACGATCGACGCGATGGAGGACGTGCTCAGCGTCGCGGCATTGCGCGCGCCCGCGTATGCCCAGTGGGCGCTCGTGCACTGGCTCGTCGACGACGAGCAGTTCATCGCCGAACGGGTCGCCGACTATCAGCGGCTCCGCGACATGACGATCGCGAAGCTCGGCGCCTCGCCGGCGGTCGACGTCGTCGTGCCCGGTGGCACCTCGTACGCGTTCCCGTCGCTGACCGACCCCTCGCCATCCGACCAGGACGTTGCGCTCGCGCTGATGGAGCAGGCCGACGTGATCGTCAACCCCGGCTACCAGTTCGGCTCGAACGGCCGCGGGTCGTTCCGGATCTGCTTCGCCCAGGAAGAGCGAGCCTGGGAGCGGGCGCTCGAGCGGATCGCGGGCGCACTCGAGGGGCTCACCGGCTAGATGAGCGGCGACCCGTTCGAGCTCGCGTTCACGCCGGCTGAGTTCCAGCGGCGCCTGCAGGAAGTTCGCCGCGGCATGCGCGACCGCGCGCTCGACCTGCTGCTCGTGTTCTCGCCCGAGAATGTCTCCTACATCACCGGCTACGAGACGATCGGCTACTCGTCGTTTCTATGCCTGCTCGTGCCGCTCGAAGGCGCGCCCCGGATGGTGGTCCGAGAGATGGAGCTCGACGTCGCGCACGCGACCACGTGGCTGACGGAGTTCGCGACGGTCAGCGACGGCGAGGACCCGGTGCAGGTCGCGTCCGGCGTCGTATCCGAGATCGCCGGCGCGGGCGACGCCGTCGGCGTCGAGGAGACGAGCGTGTTCCTTCCCCCGCGCACGTGGCGCGCCGTGGTCGACGCAGTGGCTCGGTTCGGCGCGCGGCCGGTCGACGGCTCGGGGCTGGTGGAGCCGGTGCGCCGGATCAAGTCCGACGAGGAACTGTCGCTGATCCGCAGCGCCTGTGACCTCGCCGTCGCCGGGATGGCGGCAGCGGTCGAGGCGGTCAACGCCGGGGCGACCGAGAACGAGGTTGCGTCGGTCGCGTTCACGGCGATGGTCGACGGCGGGTCGGATTTCCTGTCCGGCGGGCCGATCGTGACCTCCGGGGCGCGCGGGAGCATCGCGCACACGACCTTCGGCAATCGCACGATCGTCGACGGCGACCCGGTTCTGATCGAGCTCGGCGCGTGCCGGCGCCGCTATGGCGGCGCGCTGATG
>JAQNCM010000673.1 GCA_029237615.1 Mucilaginibacter sp. | reverse complement strand
ACCGAGCCTCTCGCAGTCTTCCGTGTCCTCAAAGTATATAAAGCAGTCATCCATGCCATCCTCTGTCTCAGCCATGAGAAGTTTTTGATTTCGTCGTAGCTTCTCTAGACGCTTCCGAAGCTCGGTTGGCGGCACCTCGACCGGGGTAAAAGTTGTTTTTCCATCCTCGGCGCTGTGACGTGCGATCATGATGGGACTAAAGTCTTCATTAATGACCGTCTGGCCACTAACTTTGCGCAAGTCGGCATTATCATCCGGCTGCAGTGCATTGCGCGAGGAAGGTGCCTCTTCTGAGGCAAAGGTGTCCGGGTTCTGTTCTTCTGAGATGCTTTGATTGATGTTGCTATTTGAGACGTCGGAGTCCTCCGTATTCCGATACCGCATAGCCGTAGGCGCTCGTTTGTCCGGCAAGTCGGGGAGGTCATCAACAGCCGAGTCTTCCACATGTATCTCTACAGTCGAAGGGTCTCTGGTATAAACCGGCGGGCTAGATGGCAGCGTAACCTCATGTTGAGGTAGCCTAGACTCTTCTTCACTCGAATCATCGGCACCTGACTTGGGTGGCACAGGCGCGGGTGGCTTGAAGATATTCTCTAACACAGCCCCAGCAGAGGTAAACAAATCACGCTGCTCGCCGTAGGACAGATCTCCATAAACCAGCCTCCGCTTCCACTCGGGCGTCTCGCCCTTGTTTCGTATCGGCGACGCACTCAGCGCCTTGTGGTTGACTGTGATGTGCACAACAGAATTCGACGTCGATGCCGAGAAGGACCTGCTGGAGTATCTGCCTCGTTCGTGAGGCTTGATCTCCTGCGAAAGCTTGGAAGGTCCGCGACGGGAGAGTGGGATGTTGATGTCGTTGAGACTGCGCTCGCTGAGAACGGCACTGCTGTCGCGTGTTGGTGAGTGCGCGTTCTGGGCCCCATGGGTAAATCGTGGTATACGGCTTCCGTTGCGCTTTGAATTCAGGTGTGGTGTCGCGTCATGTTTGACACTATCATCGGAACGGAGATGTGCCTGAGCGGACACCGAGTTCTCCGATGGGGGTTGGGACACCCACTCCTCCGAAAGGGAATCAAGCCAGGCTTGAGCCATGTTCGCAAGCGGATGGCGAAGAGGGATGCACTTTCTAGTATCTCTCCATCAACTAGTTCCCCTGTATGTGACCACTTGTCGTCCGGCGGCGCAAGACAGTATCAAGTCGCGATCGCAGCCAAACAATGGCGATGTAGATCTCCCTGTGTCGGCAAGTCTGGGAGGGAAGAGGATTGTACAGCAAAGATATGGACCGTTGAAGCAGGTAAAGACATATGAAGTCCAGCTCGTATCCTGTTGTCATTGGGGTCTGGAGTCGAGTCGAAGGCGAAGGACGAGGGTCGGATTGCGGCTCACATCAAGAGAGCCTGTGACGGAACAGGAAGTCGCGACCATTCGCGTACGGCCCAGACTGTGGATACCGAAAACAACTTTGCGTGTATGATTGGTCAATCGGTGGCGCACTATGTTGCTGTAGCAACCGGCGCCGTCCAGCTCGGTGGGGCACCTGGACCAGGGCCCAGGCACCTACGCACGGATCCCACGCTAAAGCGCGTAAAGTGGAACGCGTCTGCGCTAGATGCCAGGACTACGTGCGCGTTGCCCGGGCGTCCAACTTCGGTCGTTTGATTGTGGCTGGAGAGATGTCGTCCGGCACCTTCCTTGCTAGAATTTTGTACTCACCGTGCCCAGCGTTTGCCTCTGGTCAACCTAAATCCTCAATTCCATCACCTGCAATCGCCTGCAATGGTTGTTGAGCGAGTCTTACCGCTCGATCAGTTGGAATATTGTCATGACTCCCAGCGGCGGCCGTGAGGGCCGGCAAGCGATCCTCGAATCTCCATCCGACGGCGGCGACGACAGTGTCATCTATTCCGGCTCCGATGACGATCACTACGACAGCCCTACCGAGCGCCAACGGCGGTGCAATGTTCAACATAATCGGTTTCTGGACGGCCGCCCCGTTGTCATTCTTTCTGCCCAGCTGAAGGGTCCCTTTACAAAAGAGTCCGGCTGGCGGAATCCGTGGCTGCCTAAGCCGACCAGCCCTCTGGCCGCAGGTATTCCCAAAGCTACACACCGGCTAGCAAGCTTCCGGGAAATAGCATCCCACTCTCTTCAGTTGCAGAGCCCCGACAGTCTCAGTTCAGAACGCCGCCCTCCCATCAACCCCTATATGCAGGATACTGCATGGAGTCGCATTCAAACCTGGAGACGGGATGTCAACCCCAGAGATGGTCTGCCCCTCCCAGTCACACCGGTCAAGCCCAGCAAGCCGTCCACCAATGCTGGCAACAAAAGGCCTGCCAGCTCCGCATTCCTGCGGAGCGCTCTGGCAAAGAAAAGCAAACCAAATGGATTTGGTCAATTGATGGATGAATGTCCTAGTAAGCCCATACGGGACCATTCATCCATATCCGCCGATAGTGCATGGACCGTTTCTGCTACTTCAACGGCAGCGATTAAAGCCTCCGGAAAGAGTCATCTCGATCTGAGCGGCTCCAGCCAAGCAGCTGTCGATGTCTCACTCGCCCCAGAGAGTTATTCAGCCAGAGCACTGAAAAACGATCATTCAATATCGTGTAACATCACGACAGGGGCTTCTTTAGGACCACCACCGACGAGAGGCTCGTCAAGGGTTGCGGTGGACATGGGAATGAGACGGAACGGGGTTCGACGGCCACTTTCACAGCCAAAAGCACCGGTACCGAAAACGAACGTGCCACGTCCTCTCGCTGTTAGAATTCACCCAGTTGTTCATCGCGAAGGTACTATGGAGGACGAAGCAGACGGCCGTCATCCAGCGGGCGCTGTAGGCCTAAGAGCACCAACTGACACTATAGAGGCACATTCCCGAGAACTGAATTTCCAGAGCCAAGCAGACCAGAGCTTCCACTACCGCTCCAAGGCGCCGAACGCTGCCAACCAAGTGGATGATGACGAAGTCGAACAAATACGTTTTCAGCCTAGGTCTGCTACCTCGCAGTCCGATCTTGAAGACACCGAGTCTTCCATGTCTGAAGCAGGGCACAGACAGTCAGAAGAAGCGGCCGGGATACACGTACATCAAGATAAAGATTCTTGCACGGACGAAACCAGTTCTACAAACA
>JAQNCM010000464.1 GCA_029237615.1 Mucilaginibacter sp. | reverse complement strand
TTCTCGAGCACGACCACGTCAGCTCCTGCGTCGTGCGCCGTGATTGCCGCCGCGATGGCGGCATTGCCGAAGCCGACGATGACCACATCGACCCCCGGCTGCGTGAGTTGCGCTCCATGTCCTGGCTGCATGCGTATTCCCTTGTGCTCGCGGCTGCGCGGCGCTCTCAGACCACGGGCGCATGCTCGATTGCGTGCGAATGCGCGGATTCGGCGGGGCCGTCGTTCCATGCCTCAGCGATCTCGAGCAGCAGCTTCGGTCGGTAGCCCACGATGTCGTCGTAACGCCCCTGGCGAACCTTGTTCACCCATTCGGCATCGGCAAGATGGGCACGGCCAACCGCGACGAGATCGAACTCCCCACGGCCAAAGCGCTCCACCAGCCAACCTATGCTCCTGGCGGTCTCGGGGAGGGTCTGCTCGCCGAGCCAGAGTTCGGACGGCAAATCGGTGCTGAGCCCCACGCTGCCCACGGCGATCACGGGCGCGTCGGTGAGTGACTTCGCCCATCCCGCCAGACCGAGGTCGCTGCGCTCCGGCCATTCGGGCTGGTGGAATCGTCGCGCACTCACGTTGAACAGATCCACGCCCGCTGCCCGCAGAGTGCTGAGGAGTACCTCCAACTCGTCAGAGGAGCCCACGACCTTCGCCTCGAAGTCGATTTCCTTCCATTGCGAGAAGCGGTAGGAGATCGGGAATTCGGAGCCGACCGCGTAACGGATAGCCGCTACCACCTCAGCCGGGAAGCGCAGGCGTGCGTTCAAGTCGTCGCCGCCGTAGTCGTCTGTTCGGCAGATGGTCTGCCGCCAGAGAAACTGATCGAGCAGGTAGCCGTGGGCTCAGTGCACCTCGACGCCATCAGCACCGAGACCCTTGGCGGTCAGTGCCGCCTGCACATATGCCTGCAGAACTTCGTCCATGTCCTCACGAGTCATCGCCCGTCCGCTCTGCATGTCCCCCCGCACCAAGCCAGACGGGCTGAGGGATTGTCGCTCGAATGGCAGCCCGTCGGGGCCGGGGACACGCATGGCCCCCGGATGCCACAGCTGCTGGAAGAAGACACCGCCGGCGTCCTTGACGGAGGAGATGACGCGCTTCCAACTCGCGATAGTTCGCGGCTCCATCCGAACCGCATTGGGCTGCCAGTTCGCCGAGTAGTGGTCGACGGCGGTCGATTCGCTGATCACCAGGCCCACACCGCCCTCCACGCGCGAGCGGTACACCTCGGCGAGCGACGCCGAGGGGTCGCCGTCGGCTGCCATCCCGCGCTGCATGGCCGGCATGACGAAGCGGTTGGCAAGCGTCACGCCGTTGACCACGAACGGCGTGAACAGCGGACCGGTGTCAGGGAGGTTCGTCGACATACGTAGCGGCCTTCCAATCGGATGACAGTGCAACAGACCCCACCGAACCCCGGCGCGACCGTATTGCCGGAGGTTGCTGTGGTTCGACGATATGATATGCAGAGATTAGCCCTCAGGGCAAAGCCCCCGAACCGGCCCGCCGCCACTGCCCCGAAGCTCTAGCGGTGTGCGACCGGTTCGCGCAGCGGCGCCCCGGGAAGCGCCCGCGGCTCCTGATCGGCCGCGTGCGAGCCGGCGAGGTAGCCGAAGGTGATATTCGGCCCTAGCGTTCCCCCGCCGCCCGGATACGTCTGGCCGAAGATGCCTGCGGCCACGTTGCCGACGGCGTAGAGACCGGGGATCACCCCGCCGCGGGCCGCGCGGACGCGCGCGTTCGGATCGATCCTCAGCCCACCGATCGTGCCGAGGATGCCGTTGTAGAGCCGCATCGCGTAAAACGGCGCCTTGGCCACGCTGGCCGTGTTCTTCTCAGGGCTCGGACCGCCGGTCTGGAAGCCCTCCCACCACACCGTGCCCCGGCCGAAGTCGGGATCCGCGCCGGCCGCGACATTGTCGTTCCAGCGCACGACCTCGGCGCCCAGCACGTGAGGATCGACGCCCATCTTCCCGGCCAGGTCCTCGATCGTGGGCGCCTCCTTGACCCAGTCAGGCGTCGGCTGGCCCGGAACGAAGTCCATGCAGATGATGCGCTCGCGTGCGTCGTGATCAAACACCATCCACACTGGCCCCGTGTTTGGGTAACTCGCGGTCTGGGGGTCGTAGATGCGGTGGGTCTTGGCGACGTCCATGTAGCTGATGCCCTCGTTGACGAACCGCCGTCCGCGGCCGTTGACGATGATGCATCCGGGATCGCTGCGTGGCGGTGCCATGTTGCCGAACGGCCGGCCGTCCAGCGTCGAGTGCTCGTCGTAGGCGCACGGGAAGGCGACCGCATTGGTCATGTTGGCGATCGCGGCCCCCGCCTCCAACCCCATCTGCAGCCCGTCACCGACGTTCGTCGAAGGGCTTAGGGGGAATCCGTCGGGGATCCCGAGGTAGGCCAAGACGAGCTCGGGGTTCCACTCGAAGCCGCCCGAGGCGAGGATCACGCCACGCCGGGCGCCGATCCGGACCTCCTGCCCCTCGTGCTCGGCCACCACCCCGGTGATCGTGCCATCCTCGGTCACCAGCCGTCGGGCCGGCGTGCTCGTGGAGAGCCTGACGCCGAGATCGAGCGCTCCGCGCAGGATCCCGGAGACAAGCGCCGGCCCGAGCGTGCGGATGCCGGCGGCCTCCCG
>JAQNCM010000272.1 GCA_029237615.1 Mucilaginibacter sp. | reverse complement strand
ACCTGGAAGTTGGTTAAATATTATATTATTTTAACAGCGCATTCTAAAACTGTAATAGAAAGCAGTCATATAAGGTCACTGACTGATAAGCTTATCGTTAAGGCCAATTTTGTTCAAAGGATAAAAGTAAATAACAGTATTCCCCGTCAGGATAATTTCTTATTTGTGGGTCGCTTGTCTGATGAAAAAGGAATAAATTTTTTACTGGATGCCGTTAAAGGTTCGTCATATAAACTAACCATTATTGGGGAGGGGCCCTTGCAAAACGACATTGAAAATTTTGTAAAAGATAACAGCAATGTAACTTATCTTGGTTTTAAAGATAAAGAAACTATAAATTATGAACTGCAAAGATGCAGTGCTTTAGTTTTTCCATCTATCTGGTATGAAACATTTGGATTGATCATGATTGAAGCTTTCGCGTTATCAACACCTGTTATTGCTTCATACTGCGGTTCAGCCGGTATAATTGTAAAGCACGGTTATAATGGATTGCATTTCGAGCCATCAAATTTAGAAGAGTTGAAAGAAAAGCTTACAGAATGGTCATCTTTTGATGATAATGTAAAGGAGCAATACCGTAAAAATGCATATGACACCTACTTACACCATTATACCCCAGAAAAAAACATAAAAAAATTGATTGAAATATATAAGTCGGCTATTAATTAATTTAATATTTTATCGTGACAATAAATGAATAAAATTATAACCACAAGTTGGGATGACGGTCATCCGCTTGATTTCCGTATGGCTGAACTATTGGAAAAGTATGACCTGAAAGGCACTTTTTACATACCAAAAAAAATCCTCAAAACGAGGTAATGAATGAAAGCGATGTGGCCTTGCTTCATAAAAAATTTGAGATTGGCGGTCATACCTTAAACCATGTTAACTTAAAAAAACTTGATAATAGTAACCTGGTTAATGAAATAAATGGGAGTTACAGCTGGTTAACTGAGGTTACCGGTATAAAACCGATAGCATTTTGTCCGCCATTTGGTGCTTATAATGCAGCATCATTGAAAGCTATACAGCTGGCTGGTTTCAAAGTAATACGAACAACCCAGCTTCTGTCGCCAGATTTACTTCTACCTGTTAACTATACCACATTACAATTGTTTAATCATTCTTCTTTTACCTATGCAAAGCATCTTTTAATCCGGGCCAGGTTTATTGATTTTAAACTTTGGCTTTATAGTGGAGCTACCTCCGATTTTTTAAAGTTAGCCGATTACTACCTTAATCACATAGATATGAATGGCGGATGCTTCCACTTGTGGGGCCATTCATGGGAGATTGATAAATTTAACTTATGGAACCAGTTAGAAACTGTTTTTAAGCATTTATCAAAACGAAGCGGATATAGTTATGTGGAAAATGGGCAATTATCTAATTACAGTCAAACCCAGTTGAGTTAAGTTGATATTGGTGAAATGCACTTTTTTAGAAAGATCGATTATGTTTTCGTCCCAATGCAGGTCTAACTTTTGAAGCAACCGCTCTCTTTGTCATAGGCACAATAGCCAATATAAAGGGAAATTTTAGTTCTAGCATTTTAACAGCATCTCTCAGTTAACTTTCGTGGGATAGTCCTTCTGTTGACCTTAAGAAAAATAACGGCTGAAAATCATTCAAACTTACAGCTAATAACACGTAAAGACATCCGTTAGAAAAATCGCAGAAAAAATTGCGTAGTTAAATAACTACATTTATATTTGTAGTCAAATAGCTACGCAATGAACTTAAGAAGAGACGTATTTCAAGCCATAGCAGACCCGACAAGAAGAGCTATACTTCTGTTGGTCGCTTCGCAATCCATGACAGCCGGAGCCATAGCCTCAAACTTTAACACAGCAAGACCGACAGTTTCAAAACACTTGCAAATACTCACCGAGTGTGCATTACTTGAACAAAAACAAAACGGCAGGGAGATTTACTATCATATTAATGCAAAAAAAATGAAAGAAGTAGCCGACTTCATTGAGCCATTCCGCAAAATGTGGGATGACAGGTTTAATAAATTGGAAGCCATAATGAAAAAATACAAATCAGAAAAATAGAATAACATGGAACAAAAAACAAAAATAAATGCCGAAGACGGCAAACAGGAATTGGTGATTACAAGGGAATTTGATTTGCCATTGGAATTACTTTTTAAAGCATATGCAGAGCCCGGTATTGTTGAGCAATGGATGGGAACGAAAGTGCTGAAACTAGAAAGTAAAAAGCATGGCAGTTACCAATTGGAAACAACCGATGCCCTGGGAAACGTGGTATTTAAGGCCAACGGCGCAATCCACGACTTTGTTCCGAACCGGAAGATCACCCGTACATTTGAAATGGACAATACGCCTTTTGGCGTTCAGCTTGAGGTATATGAATTTGAACAACTTACTGACGACACCAGCAAACTCAATATGCACGTGATATATGAATCGGTTGCACAAAGAGACCAGGTGCTGGCTTTACCCTTTGCTTATGGCTTAAACATGGCACATAGTCGGTTACAGGAAATATTAAATACTTTAAAATAATAAAAAAATGGAAAAAAGAAAGCTGTTTTGGTACTGGACAATTACTGCGATATTATCTTTTTTTATTTTTTCGGGCGGATTGGCACAGGCTGTCCAGGTAAAAGGGGTAGTGCAGGGTTTTAAGCCCCTTGGGTATCCTGCCTACTTTATTTCGCTTATCGGCGTTTGGAAGGCGTTGGGCGTAATTGCGATATTAATCCCCAAATTTAAATTGCTTAAGGAATGGGCGTACGCTGGGATATTTTTTGCCATGAGCGGTGCGGTGATCTCGCATATTGCCAGCAATAATGTCTCTGTACAAATAATTGCTCCGATCTTACTGGCAGTTTTGACGGTGTTATCGTGGTATTTGAGACCCGCGGACAGAAAAATTATTTTGGTTAATTAGCAAATAAATATTTTAATATGGCAAGGAAGAAATGGAAGGGAAACGAAATTACAGGTCATTTGGACATTTTTGTTGCAGACAATGAAGACGAGTTTGAAGGTGAAATAGAAAAATGGCAAGAAGTATTAATTCACGGCGACCCCGAAGGACTGAGATCTTTTGCCAGACTTTTAATGAAAATAGCCGACTTAAATCAAGAAAATCGAACAGACCTTTTGATAGGAGCAAGGGAACATTACCATTTACGACCGAATCTGGAATTAAGTAAAAGTTCGGCACAGGCAATTGTAGGCAGAATCGATGCAAAAGGCACAGGCCATTTTTATGATCGATACGTTGCAAAAGACGCTGCGAAAGCATAAATCCATAGGTATGAACAGCAATAAAAATGAGTTGTCGCCAGGACAACGTGAAGAACTGATCAACACATTAAAAGCCCGTTTTGAGAAGAACATGAACCGC
>JAQNCM010000268.1 GCA_029237615.1 Mucilaginibacter sp. | reverse complement strand
GACAAAAGGGTAGAAGAGGGGCTGGACGCAGTTGGCTTGCTCGACGCGATCGATAAACTGCCTTCAGATCTGTCCGGAGGGATGCGAAAAAGGGCAGGTCTGGCACGCACAATAGTAATTAATCCCGAAATAATCCTGTATGATGAGCCAACAACAGGGCTTGATCCGATAACATCAAGGGAGATCAGTGAATTGATACTAAAAATACAAAAGCAAAACCAAACTTCATCCATCATAATTACGCACGATATGGAGTGCGCTCGTATAGCGGCAGATCGGATATTAATTATGGATAATGGTAAATATATAGCAGAAGGGTCGTTTGAAGAACTTCACAAATCAAAAAATAAAGCAGATGCAGCATACTTTACAGACATATTATGAAAACAACATCAGGACAAAAAATAAAAATAGGCTTATTTACCTTTATCGGGCTTCTGGTGCTGGTATTGGCTGTTTTTTTTATTGGTAACCAAAGAAATTATTTCAGTTCAACCTTTAATATCTACGGCAAATTCAAAAATGTAAATGGCTTGCAGGTTGGCAACAATGTACGCTTTGCAGGTATTAATGTTGGAGTTGTACAGGAGATAAATATTGAAACAGACAGTTCAGTAAGGGTCGACCTTACTTTAAACAACAACGTTAAAAAATTTATTAAAAAGGATGCAAAATTGAGCATCGGGAGTGATGGTTTAATGGGCGATAAATTAATCGTGATTGCCCCGGGAGGAATTACCAGTACAGAACAGATACAGGCAGGTAATCAACTTGCTTCAGTTAATCCGGTGGATGTGGATAAGATAGTAGCCAAACTTACCAGGGTGATAGACAATGCGGAATCACTAACCGGAGGGTTATCAGAAATTATAGGAAAGGTGAACAGCGGAAAGGGTAGCATAGGGCGTTTACTGAATAGCGATAAACTTTCAAAAGACCTTGAGGGTACAGTAAAGCAAGCGCGAACAACCATGAAAAATGTACATACTACCACTACAACATTAAACACAGATCTTAAGGCGGCCCAAAGTAACTTCTTGTTAAAAGGATTTTTTAAGAAGAAAAAGAAAAAGGAACAGCAGGATTCTGTTAAGAAAGCACAAACGGCAACAGATGCGCCAAAACCAAAGTAGCGCGATATATTTTCATAAAAAAGGCCTCCAGACTTTCTCGGAGGCCTTTTTTAGTTAACCGTGTATGTTTACAAATATTTTGTAAGCTCCGGAGATAGCGGGGTGGTTTGTGAACGGAAACGATGAATAAGGTTTCCATTTTCGTCAATCAGAAATTTCTCAAAGTTCCATTTGATCTCGCCTTTAAAATCGGGATTTGAGGCCTCTGTCAGATATTTAAACAAAGGATAAATATCATCACCCTTAACGCTGATCTTCTCGCTTAACGGGAAGGTTACACCAAAACGTTTTTGACAAAATGTTTTAATGTCAGCATTTGAACCGGGCTCCTGCCCGCCAAAGTTGTTGGCCGGAAAGCCTACAACTACCAGTTTGTCTTTGTAAAGGTCAGCAAGCTTTTGTAATTCAGCGTACTGCGGGGTAAAACCGCATTTAGAAGCTGTATTAACAATTAAAACTTTTTTTCCTTTGTATTGTGCCAGCGAAAAGCTTTTTCCTTCAATGGAGGTCAGTTTAAATTCATAAACTGAAGGGGGCGCAACAAACATAAAAGCGAAAATTAAAATAAGTAGTTTCATATTTTTAAAAAATTGGTTTCAATGCTAATTATACCGTAAAATTAGCCAATAAAACTTCTTCTGTTCAAATAGAAGTCTTCTTTGAATGTCATTTTTTTCTTGTCTGCCGGGGTTTTATCTTTATATCCTAACAGGTGAAGTGCACCGTGGATAATCACCCTATGCAGTTCATTAGCTTCGGTTATATTAAATTGCAGGGAATTTTCGCGGATGCGATCTATAGAAATAAAAATATCACCAACAATTACCTTTTCTAATTCCGAATTATCAAAGGTGATAATATCAGTATAGGTATCATGGTTAAGGTATTGCTGGTTAATTTGCAGCAGATAGTTATCGGAACAAAAAATGTAGGTTAGCTCTTTTAGCTTAAAGCCTTCGGCCTGTATGGTTTCGGTTATCCATTGCCGTACAGCGGTTTTGTTTTTTAATTTATAGGTGATGTCTTCTTCAAAAAACTGAATTGAGGGCATTATATTTTAAAGTGAAGTTCAACTTCATTGCCTTTAGTATTAAATATGCACTGATCAGCCAGGTGCTTAATAATAAAAACACCCCTTCCAGTCAGATTTTCGATATTTTCGGGGGCTGTTGGATCGGCAAGATTATTATAATCAAAGCCTTCTCCCTCGTCGGTAACGGTCCAGATAATCCGGCGGCCTTCCACATCGGCATTTACAATAACTATTTTATTTGGGTCAAGCTTATTGCCGTGTACAATAGCGTTAATAGCAGCCTCGCTTAGGCATGTCATCATGTTAGCGAAGGTGTCTTCACTAATTTTATGTTTATCGGCAATCTCCTCGATCAAATTTTCCAGCAGCGTTATACTTTCCTGTTTTGAAGGAAGCTGTAAGGTATACAATTCACCTGTTTGAACATTTGATGGGTCCATGTCATTTTGCGTTGAGTAGATCAAAGTAAGATATTATTTTTGATTTATAATATAAATTTAATGCAGGAGACACCGTCCTAACCTGCTCGGTTTGTTTTTCTTTGGTTTGCTGGTATTCCTGCAATGCTTTTATGTATCCCGGTGGGACATCTTTCCCTGCTTTGCTTTCGCGCTGCTGGTCCTGTTCCCGCTCCTGTTCCGCCTTTTCTGCCTCTAACATCCGGCTTTGAATTTGCTGCTGACGTTTCAAGGCTTCATCCGAGATCGTCCTGTTTACGAGATCACGCTCAGTTTGTTCCATTTGTTTCGAAATTTTATCTAAATTCCCCAAACGGCCTGTCCCATCCTTGTTTTCGTCCCGGTTTATCTGCTGTAACCCTTCCCGAATCATTTGCTGCTGACGCGCTAATTTAGCTAATTGTTCGCTAATATTCCCATTATTTCCACCAGAACTTTTTCCCATATTTCCCTGCTGCTGCATTTGATCCCGTGCCTTCTGCATATTTTGATTTAACTGCTGCTGCATTTTAGCTAATTGCTCTATTGATTGTTGTTTTCCTTTACCTTTACCACTTTTTCCTTTATTCATAGCGTTTTGCAGCTGGTCCAGCGCCTCGCTTAACATCAACGCCAAATTATTCATTGATGTCATGGCATATTGCTGATTGCGCGTTGCTTCAGGGGTACGCCTGTCACTTAGATCTTGTAATGCCTGGTCAATATGGTTATTGATACCAGACACTTCCTGGTTAACGGTTGATTGTATTTGCGGAATACGCCTGCTTAAAGCATAGAGGCTGTCTTCGGCGGTTTTTAAATTATCTTTTATGCTTTTTTGACTTTGAGAAAGAGAAAGATAATTCGGGTCAGTAGGATTTGTACCTTTTAATGTTTGCATTACTTTCTCCTCTTCAAATGAGCTGTTGATCAAATTTTTTAACAACTCGCGCAGTTGCTGTGCATCCACATTATTTTCGCTTTCCTGACCTTCCTGTTCTTTTTGCTGCATTTTTTCGGATAGCTGCTTCATTTCTTTGGCCGCCTGTTGTTGTGATTTCGACGCCTTCGAAGGGCTGCTCTTCTTTAGTTCTTCAGCGCTTTTTTCCATTTGCTGGTCAATGCTCTGCTCTTCTTGTTTTGGGTTTTCAAAGGCTTCCTTGTGCTCCATCTGCTCATTGGCCTTTTGAAGGTCATCCAACGATTTTTTTATATCCTGAAAATTTTGATTAAGCTTTTGCTGTTCTTGCTGTAAGCCCTGCTGATTTGCACCTGTCTGTTTAGACTGATCGGCAAGCTTTTGCTGTTCCTGCGATAATTGGTTAAGCTGGCTTACATTCTGATTTAATTTTTGCTCGAAATCCAGTTTTTTATATAGCTCCAGCATGCGGTCGAGTTCCTTTTTTAACGATTTATTGTCGTTCTGCATTTTCGACAATTGATCTCTTGTGCCCTCCCTTTGTTGATTCTGTAGCATTTGCTGTAGTTTTTGCAGCATTTCCTGGGTTTTTGGATCAAGGACACTTTTAAGCAAATCATCCATCTGCTTTTGTTTTTCAGTAAGCTGGTTGTTTTGCTGCTGGTTCTCCTGGCGGTTAAATAAATTCTTTTTATTATCGCCCTGTATCTCCTTTACCAGGTCGTCCAGGTCTTTCTTTTTCTGTAACAGGTCCTCAATTTGTTTTTTTTCATCAAACGATAGTGCATTTTTGTCCAGCAGCAGCTGATTGAGCTTTTGTGAGTCATGCTCTATCTGTCCTGCAATTTTTATCGCCGAAACCATTTTTTGTTTTACCGCTTCTGTTCCTGCATTTAACTCATTATTTAACTCTTTGGTATCAGGAATATTAAGCGTATGCTCTGGCGACCGCACTCTTTTCGGACCGTTTACTGCGTCATTATCCGCCACTTCAAAAAAGTAAGTCACCTGGTCGCCCGGCTTTATGCCAAGGTCTTTCAGGTTCCAGTAATAAAAGAAATTAGCCTGTGTTTGGCCCAGGTCGGCTTTAACAGGCTTGGTGAATGTTTTCAAATTCGCTTTATCCGCCGGGTTACCAACTAAATACTTAAAGGTGAGCGACGAAAAACCATGATCATCCTGGATATGGCCATCAAAATAAAGCGTCTTTATGCTAATGCTATCCTGTTTTTGCTCAACGGTAATGGTTGGCGCTTCATCAGCAATCACGTTAACCTGGTAACTTGCAGAATCGGCATGGTTTACCATGTTATTCACCGGTGTTATTTTATAAACACAATTTTTTATTATTTTTTCGTGGTGTTCAAATAAATTAGGAACAGTTGAACTAAGGTTCGCCGTACGCCCGTTTATCTCAAATGCAAGCGCTGAAGCATTTTGCGTATGCAGCGTCCAATTTACTACGGTGCCTGCCGGGATGGTCAGATCGCCGGCATTAGTTAACTTCTCATTCTTTTTATGCAAATAAGCCGGATAATCTAATTGCACATCAAAATGAAGCAGGGACGGGCGCAGGCTTACTTTAATTTCGTATTGAGCAGACGTAAAGCCATTAGCCGTCAGCTTAAAAAATGTGTTTTGCTGCAGGTTGGTAAACAGGTAATGAAAACGGGTGATATTATCTTTGTCCAGCTTAAAAGTATTATTTGCAGTTTCAACATACACATCCGCCGGAAGCCTGTTTCCGTCCAGTCTCAGGTCCAGCTTTAAATCATCACCCTGGCCTACAGAAAGGGTTTTATTTTGTACGATAAAACTGAAAGGAGCAACAGCAGCAAAATACTCATTATGCCTGATGAGCTTACGGGTACTTTCCGTTAACACCGATGGCGCCGCAAAAGCTATAATACAAATAATGCCAGCGGGGAACAACGCCCATTTAAGGTATTTAGAATTTTCCCTGATGTTTACGGCCGAGGGAAAGCTCACCGGTCTTAGCGCTTCTATTTTTTGATCGATACTCGCCTCTATCAATGCCCGGTGTTTCGGATCTTCAGCAGCCAGTTTTTTTAGTTGTAGCGTATTGAGCAGCTTATCATTAATATCATTAAAATGTTTGCCTATAATTTCCGCAGCCTGATCATGCGTTAGGGATTTGCCTAATTTAAGCCAGGATAGCAGAGAGGGAATGATTAACCATGCAATAAGCCCTACATTAAGAAAAATGAACAGGTAAAAAAGTACCGTGCGAAGCACAATGCTAAAATTGCCGAAATATTCACTTACCGTTACAACTACGTAGGCCGAAAACAAGCCCGCGCCTAAAAATATAAGCCCTCTTAAAAGATTATTAAAATAGTACTTGCGAATAAAGATATTGATCTTATAAATTAAGAGCGCATAATTATCGGTCGAATTCATATTTCTGCACTAAACGATTCCATTTAACGAATATACCTGCAAAATCATACAATTGCAGATTCAAGAATAACAATTATTCCGGCTTTCTCTAAAATGTGATAAGTGGGTGACAGATATAAAAAAATGCGGGTTGTCATGCCTTTATTACCTCCATATTAACCATGACCGTAAAATGATAATTATAAGGCAAATTCACTGTACGTTTGTAAGGTAAACTTATAAGTTACCTTACAATTAAAATGAAAGACAACAATGAAATTCAATTTGCCTCGAACCTGCGTACTGCGATAACAAGGCTGATAAAGAAACTGAGAAAGGAATCTCCAACAGGTCTGCAACTTTCATTAACTGAACGGTCCGCGATGGCCTTATTGTATCAGCATAAAGCCTTGTTACCAAGCGAACTTGCCGCAATGGAGATGATCACCAATCAATCCATGTCCCAGGTGCTCAACCATCTTTTTGAATTGGGATATATTGTTCGGCAGCCGTCGAAAACAGACAAGCGGAAAGTTAACATCTCACTTTCAAAGGATGGAGAACATACCTTGCTCCAATTTCGGCATGAGCGGGACGAGTGGCTTTTAAAGGCAATAAAAACAGCGTGCACAGCCGAAGAACAATCGGCGCTTAAAGCAGCAATTGGTCCGTTAACCAAACTGGTTGACTTTAAATGAAACGTAGAACAAAAAAAGTGAGAAAAAATAAATGACAAAGGATACTTTAAAAGGAATCAGAACATTCAGTGCATTCAGAAGCTATAATTATAGGCTGTATTTTACGGGGCAATCCGTTTCTCTTATTGGCACCTGGATGCAAAAAACGGCGGTAAGCTGGGTGATTTATACCTTAACCCATTCTACCTTTATGTTGGGACTAACGCTTTTTGCAAGCCTTTTTCCGTCATTTTTATTTTCGCTGATAGGTGGTGTGGTTTCTGACCGTTACAACCGGTACAAAGTCTTGCTTGCTACCCAGATAGCCTCCCTGATACAGGCGCTGCTGTTGGCTATCTTAATATGGCTGAAGCATTACGCTGTGTGGGAGATCATTAGCCTTAGCGTAGTTTTAGGTATGATAAACGCATTCGACGTACCTGCAAGGCAATCGTTAGTTTATGAAATGGTTGATGATAAAAGCGACCTGTCAAATGCGCTGGCACTTAACTCCTCCATGGTGAACCTATCGCGCATCATTGGTCCGGCTATTGCGGGAATTGTGCTGGAAAGCCTGGGAGATGGGATATGTTTTTTATTAAATGCATTAAGCTTTGTGGCTGTTATCTCCTCATTGTTTATGATGAAACTGCCTCAATATGTTAAAAAAGAACACACAAAAAATGTTTTTGGCGAGCTAAAAGAAGGAATGGCGTATATAAAACGGACGCCTTCCATTGCTTTTGTGCTGATTATGCTGGCACTGATAAGTTTAATGGTTTTACCGTTCAGTACCCTGATTCCTTACTATGCAAAGGATGTTTTTAAAGGAACGGCATCAACATTTGGAATTATTGACAGCTTCATTGGTCTTGGTGCATTTTCTGGTGCTATATTTTTGGCTTCCCTTAAACCAGGAACCAACCTGAAACAAATATTATTTATAAACACCCTTGTATTTGGCGCGGGCCTTATCCTGTTTTCGCACGAACATAGTTATCCGCTGGCGCTGGCTTTTGTTACCATAGCAGGGTTTGGAATGATGTCGCAAATTACAGTAAGCAATACCCTGATCCAGACTACCGTTGCTCCGGATATGCGCGGTCGGGTCATCAGTTATTACGCGATGGCTTTTTTTGGCATGCAGCCTTTAGGCGGTTTGCTGGTTGGTGCAGTATCCAAATGGGTTGGCACACAAGATACGTTATTGGGCGAAGGGGTAGCTGCATTGTTATTGGGGCTTTTGCACTGGCGCTACCTGCACAAGGAAAAATTAAAAAATCAAAACGAAATGCCGCCCATCGAAGAACAACATTTGGAGGCGGTGTAACAGTAAGCGATAGATCAACGCCGAATGCATCGGCATAAACCAACAAATAAACAGTCCAACTTACAAGCCCGGATAGTTTTAAACCTGCTCCAGCGAACAGCAGTTTATTTAAATGAACTATTTCTAACTTAGAAAAATATTTTTAAGTCTTTTTATTATATTCAAAGTATACCCCACCCGGTCGATAAAAGCAGCGTCTTTATCGGTACAAAATTGAATGCGCTGAAGCGATTCTATTTCATCTTCAATTTCAAGAGAAATGTCTAAAAACAGTTGATTACGCGCCCCGCAGTTAACATAAGACTTTAAATAATAGTTAATGAGTTGCAGATTACTGTAGTTGTTAAAACTATAGCAATCGAAAGCCCTTATTTCCCTTTCGAATTTATTTATTTCTATCATCACTTTAGGCAATTTGTCATAATTTTTCTCAAATAAATAGCCAGATCAAAAAAGATCTTAACTAATAAATAAATTAGTGTAGGAATTTGCAGTACTCGATGCTGCAAATCAAAGATTTATATAAACAGGATTTTGTTTACAGCGATGTACCTAAAATTAAACTAATTGTGTGTTTATTTATACAGACCTTTTCCTTCGTTTTCTTTTGAGCTAAGTTTTTTAAAATTTGAAGGTGTTTCTGACGGTAATTACTTTGGATGGGCCGATCCTCGGGAGACACCTAAAGCCAGTGTAAAATGATTAAATCGATTTACCATACAAATTATATATTTGTAGCTCCAAAAATATTTCGGGATGTAGCGTAGCCAGGTATCGCGCCAGCATGGGGTGCTGGAGGCCGGAAGTTCGAATCTTCTCATCCCGACTTGAAGATCAAGGCCTTATGAAACAAGATCATGAGGTCTTTTTTATCGGGTCAAACATCAGTCAAACATTTTCGGCAAGTTTGGTTCTGTTTCATTGTGTTAAAAAAAATTGCACTTAGTTATTTTAAGCTAATTCGGACATTTTTGAAGTGGAATGAGTTTACGTTTTAATCCCAAATCCCGTTTTGTTCAGTCAGAATAATAGGAAGTCCGTCCGTAACGATTATCGTATGCTCGTGCTGCACACTAAAGCCACCTTTATCACCAACTAAGGTAAAACCATCGGGAAGCTCTACAGCCCAAGAAGAATCAGTTGTTATAAACGTCTCGATAGCCACGACGGTATTCTTCCGGAATCTTCGTTGATCGGATCGATCCCGATAGTTCAAAATTCCGTCAGGTAGTTCATGCAGGGCTCTACCTATTCCATGACCGCCCAAGTTCTTAATGACTTTGTAACCATTTTTTTTAGCTTCATTTTCGATCAACCCACCGATTTCATTTATTTTAAAGCCTCCTCTGATCGTGTTGATAGCTTTTCTCAGTATCTCCCTGGAAGTATCGATCAGGTTAGTTTTCTTATGGATATCTTGACCAACGATAAATGAACCGCCGTTGTCAGACCAAAAACCCGCCAATTCAGCAGAAACGTCGATATTCAACAAATCGCCTTCCTGAATAATACTATCAGTTGAAGGTATACCATGGCATATTTCATTGTTGACGCTGATACAGGTATGGCCGGGGAACTTATAGGTTAGATAAGGCGCAGACTTTGCACCAAATTTTTCCAGTAATCGGCCGCCGTAATTATCCAATTCTTTAGTACTCATTCCCGGACAGGCATATGCGCGCATTTCCTTTAGAGTTAATGCGACAGCATCACTAACTTTTTTCATTCCGGCAAGGTCTGTTTCATTCGCTATTATCATAAATATTACTTGTTGGCCCGAAATTATGGGATATGTAACATCCCCGATAGTATAAGTTGGACATTTAAAGTTTTTCAACTGGAAATCGAATATATTTGCCTTTATGCCCATCAATTTTTTTAAACATTTAGCTAATCATAATGGCGATCAGATTCTCAGAATTATTCCTCCTGAGCATTTAACGGAGGTTGTGGAAGGCTTTTATGTATTTAAAGCAGGCTATCCTGGGGGAAGAGAACTGTTTTTTAACGATGGTTACCCTGTGATAACTCTTATGCAAAACAGAAACGAAAACGTTAGAGTAAGTATAGATGGGCATACAAAATGTGTAGGTAATACGTGGGTTTGCGGCGGTGTGCTAAGAAATATTTATTGTGAATCCGAGCTTCATTTCGAGGATTGCTTAGTTATTCGTTTTTACGCTGTAACTTTCTTCAAACTATTTGGTATTAATGAAGATTGTTTTCAAAAAAAACAGGTTTTTGATTTTTCCGAAATAGCCGGATATGGTTTTGAAAAGTTTAAGGACGCTTATTATCATTACTCTTCCCTTGAAGAAAGAATGAAAATAATAATAAGCTTTCTTTCAGAGAAGATGAGTATCTATTCTTATCCAAAGGTACTAATCGATATACAGAACTATATTGATAGGCAAGGTAACCTCACAGTTAGGAATATTTTAGATGGCTATACAGTTCGCTTAAACTATAAATGGCTGGAAAGAAACTTTAAAAAGCATTTAGGAATTTCACCCCAAAGCTACCTCTTAATAAGACGTTTTCTGAACGCTTACATGGATTTGGATTCTTTGACCTCCAAAGATCTTTTACAAATTGCTATAGATAATGGTTATTATGATGATAATCATTTTATAAAGGACTTCCGACGGTTTTCTGGGGTGCCGCCAAAAACCTATTTTAACAGAACAATAAAGGCGCTTAAAATAGGCAGGGAGGATTGCTCGCTATAATTGATTGATTACTTATTCCATTTAGTAAGATCATCCTAGTTAGTAAGATCATCCTAGGTTTCACCCCGTAAGAATTATGGGTATTCCCCAACGACGCCATTAAATCATTAATGAATAAAAAAATATCATACAGTGCTATAGGGGGAATTTTAGGAGTTCACCGCTTAGCTGTCTCATCATTTGTACGAGAAAAAATAGAATGTTTTTTGTTTTACGCTTAGCGATGAGGAAGTTAATTCATCCTGTATGGTGCGATCAGGTAGAACTCAGGGATCTGCACGTCAAAAAGTGTATTGTCCATTAAACGTGACATCTGGTATTCGCCTTTCATGCTGCCCATGTCAGTTTTTAAATTACAACCTGACACATATTCATGTGATTGGCCCGGCTCAATAACCGGTTGCTGACCAACCACGCCCTCGCCTTCCACTTCACGTTTGGCTCCGTTTGAGTCAAAAATATACCAGTGCCTTCCCAGCAGCCGCACTGCGTAGCTTCCCATGTTTTCGATATTTACCTTGTAGGCAAACATAAAATGATCATTTGCCGGATTCGAATATTCAGGCTGGTAAATCGTTTCAACCGAAACTTTAACACCATCTGTAATAGTAGTAACCATATAAGGACCTCTTTTTTTCAAATATATTATATACAGTCAAATATCACGCCATTTCTGCAAGATTTTTTTTTTGACTTTTAGTCTAAAGACTTAAGCACCAAGTCTTAAGTTTTGACATAATGATGTTTTTACTTCAGATCGCAGGCTATAAACTGAAGGCTTCCTGGTCTGCAGCGTAGCGTGGATTGTGATTAATCTCTTGTAATATCTCCATTACTTCGTTCAAATCAGCGGCTGTAACCAGGCGCATGCGGTATTCTTTAAAATGCTCAATTCCCTTAAAATAGTTGGAATAATGCCTTCTCATTTCAAATATTCCGGTTTTAGGGCCTTTCCACTCAATGGATTTTTGGAGGTGCGTGGAGCATGCTTCAATTCGTTCGGTAATAGTGGGCTTGTCTAAATGTTCACCGGTTTTAAAATAGTGTTTGATCTCGCGGAATATCCACGGATAACCAATTGCTGCCCTGCCTATCATCATTCCGTCCACGCCAAATTCCATGCGCCATTCTGCGGCTTTTTGGGGAGAATCAATATCTCCATTCCCAAAGATGGGAATTTGTATCCTCTGGTTCTTTTTAATTTCACGGATCAATGCCCAGTCGGCAACGCCTTTGTACATTTGAGCCCGCGTACGGCCATGAATGGTGAGGGCTTTTATGCCCACATCCTGCAGGCGCTCGGCAACTTCATATACGTTTTTGGTATTATCGTCCCAACCCAGCCTGGTTTTTACGGTTACCGGCAAGTGGGTAGCTTCCACCACCGCTTTGGTCATCGCTACCATTTTGTCGATATCCTGCAGCAGGCTTGCTCCAGCGCCGCGGCACGCCACTTGTTTTACCGGGCAGCCGTAATTGATATCCATCAGGTCGGGATTAGCCAGGGTGGCAATCTCTGTTGCTTCGCGCATATGATCAATATCACTGCCGAAGATCTGTATCCCTATTGGTCGCTCATATTCAAAAATATCCAGTTTTTGGCGGCTTTTTGCTGCGTCACGAATCAGGCCTTCCGAGGAAATAAATTCGGTGTACATCATATCCGCGCCGTTTTGCTTGCACACATAACGGAAAGGCGGATCGCTCACATCTTCCATCGGTGCCAGCAACAGCGGGAATTCTCCTAAATCAATATTTCCAATTTGTACAGACATGCCTTATCTTCGTGGCAAAAATACGAAAATTAAGCTGAATGATAAATCCGCCCGGTAAACCTTTAGAAGAGCATGGAGAGCAGATGCATCCGGGGCTGCAGTTTTTGATGTTCGCCGGCATTTTTTTAGTGATCATGATAGTCGGCAATTTGTTGGGTATAATGGTGGTAATACCGTTATACGGCTTAAAAACCATCACAGCACTGTCTGATTTAAATATGACCGCACCGCATATAATCCCCGCGTTGTGGATTATACAGATTGTCGGCACTACTTTGCCTATTTTTGCGGCTCCTGTTTTTTTTGCTTACGTGATAGTACACGATCCCGGGGATTATATAAAGCCAAGCATCAATTTTCCTTTGGGAATTATGCTGCTGGTGCTCCTCATTATGCTGCTGTCTAGCCCCACCATTGAGGTATTATCCAACATCAACCAACAATTGCAGCTGCCCCATTTTTTAAGCGGTGTACAAAAATGGATGGAAGATAGTGAGAAAACAGCGCAAAAAGTTACCGAAGCCATGCTTCATATGGGCACCCTCGGCGACATGCTGTTTGACCTGGCTATTATTGGGCTGGTAACTGCCATTGCGGAGGAGTTTATGTTTCGCGGGGTATTGCAAACAATATTTGCCCGGTGGACACAAAATTACCATGCGGCCGTATGGATTACCGCCATTTTGTTCAGTGCCTTTCACATGGAATTTTTTGGGTTTTTACCCAGGCTGCTGCTAGGGGCACTTTTTGGTTATTTTGTAATGTGGAGCGGGAGTATTTGGCCGGCAGTGTGTGGGCATTTTATAAACAACGGTACGGCGGTTATAGTAACCTACTTGTACCAGCACAAAATCATTAAACTGAACCCGGATGACCAGCACGTATTTAATTATGTAAGCTATATATTCAGTTTTGCAATTATGCTTGTTTTGCTTTTCATCTATCGCAAAATAGCTATGGAAAAAAGTCAACTCGCTGAAACATAATGGAGAATAACTGGGTCAAAATATATACGTCGGCAAATTATTACCAGTCAGAGATGGTAAAGCAGGCGCTTGCCGGGTACCAAATTGATTCAGTATTATTAAACAAACAGGATTCATCACACCGCACTTTTGGCGATGTTGAAGTTTATATACACCAGGAGGATTTTAGCCATGCCATTGAGATCCTTATCCTAAATCAAATTAATACATGAAAACACGCGCCATCACGGGAATTCTATTTGTTATTATTATGGTGGGCTCTACCCTGCTGGGGCACTATGTGTTTGAGGCATTTTATTTGCTGCTCACTGTGCTATGCCTCAGGGAGTTTTATGGGTTGATTAAAAAAAGCGGCCTGGAACCAAACGTACTTTTGGGCATATTAAATGGCGTTTTTATATATGTAGTGTTCGCGCTGGTTACCTACCAGGATATTCAGCCCTATCATAAATTAATTTTTTTACTGCCATTAACGTTAATTGCCATACCCGTACAGGAGCTATTTAAACAATCAACGGTTCCGTTTACCAATATTGCTTATACCTTTTTAGGTTTAGTATTGTTTTGCATTCCGGTTACCTTTTTTCATGCAATGGCTTATGTAAAGGGCGACTTCAACTTTCATTATCCGCTTGCATTTTTGATATTGCTTTGGGCTAACGATACCGGGGCCTACCTGGTGGGCATGAAGTTTGGGAAGACCAAGCTTTTTGAGCGCCATTCGCCCAAAAAGACCTGGGAGGGCCTGTTCGGAGGTATTGCCATCAGTGCGGCCGCAGCATTGATCATCAGTTATTATTACCATGAGCTTCCCTGGAACCGATGGGTTTCGATTGCAATATTGATATCGTGCTTTGGCACTTTGGGCGATCTGATAGAATCTATGCTCAAACGAAGCATCGACGTAAAAGACAGCGGCGAAATACTTCCCGGCCACGGCGGCCTGCTCGACCGTTTTGATGGCCTGTTCATTGCTGCACCGATTGTGTATACGTATTTATATATGATTTTGAATTAGGCAGAGTTTACTCATCCCGGCATAGTTGCGCTTGCCGACTCTCGCTGCGCCGGGGCACAAAAAGGGTGAAAACTATAAAGAACCCTCTTTTTTTGCTTGAAAAAAGCGAGGGCGATCCATCCGCCTAAAGGCGTAGCGATGCCGGCGTGAGTCAGCTCTTCACCCTGCTTGAAAAACGCGTTTATCCAACTCAATTAAATTAATAACTTTGCAAAAAGATCCCATAACATGACCATCCACAAAGATGGATATACCTCCATTGCGCTATGCATCCTGTTCATATTTGTTTTGAACGCGCTGATACAGTTTTATTTCCCGCAGGCCCATACGGTAAAATGGATTGTGTACATTTTGTCGGCCATCCTTTTTTTGATCATTTTGCAGTTTTTCCGCAGCCCGTCACTTTCCATCGATACTCATGATAAACATGTGCTTTGTCCTGCTGATGGCAAGGTGGTGGTAATTGAAGAAACTACTGAAACCGAATACCTGAAAGACAAAAGGATCCAACTTTCGGTATTTATGTCACCGGTTAATGTCCATGTTAACCGTAATCCTATTGCCGGGGTTATAAAATATTTTCATTACCATAAAGGTAAATACCTGGTGGCATGGCATCCAAAATCCTCCACCGAAAATGAGCGTACGACCATTGTTATTGAAAACAGCGACGGTGTACCTGTGCTCTTCCGCCAGATTGCCGGGGCTTTGGCCCGGCGCATTGTTTGGTACGTAAAAGAGGGCGACCAGGTACAACAGGGCCAGCAGTTTGGCTTTATTAAATTCGGATCCAGGGTGGATGTTTTTTTGCCATTAGGCTCTGAAATTAAAGTTGAGCTGGGCCAGGTTGTAAAAGGCGGCCGCACCGTTTTAGCTGAACTTCCGGAAAAAGTAGCCGCAAAGAAGGTTAAAAAAGAGGAGAAGGTATAACACACCCCTGCCTCTCTCAAGAGGGGAATCTTAGTTGTGTGGCTTGCAATCTTAAAATATCACATTAAAGCCAGCATAGTAATTCCGTAAAGGAGCCGCGTTATAATAACGACCGCCCACGGCGTTCAGGTCATTGCCAAGGCTATATTTTTCATTTAACAGATTGTTGGCACCGGCGTAAATTTCAAAATGGCATTTCCGGCTTAATTGATGTTGCCAGCCGGCTTTTGCTGCTAATAAATTGTAATGAGGAGCGTATGAGGTATTTGCATCATTTAGGGGGATACGTGCGGTGTAATTATGCTCCATATACAAGTAAATAAACTGCGGGAATTTAATCTGGAAGCTGGTAACGATGACTTGTTGGGGCACCCCGGTAAGCTGATTACCGGCATAGTTACTGGTAGCATCGTGGTAATTGTTGCTGAAGGTAAAGCGGTCAAAAGTAAGTGATTCATTAAATTGCAGCCCTCTTATAAATCCCGAATTGTTTTGCCGGATGATCCAGTCGGTAAAATATATTTCCATTCCCGGCTGGTTGGTTCCTCCTGCATTAATATAATAGGTTGTTTCATTTGCGTTAAAACGCGGAACTATGGCGTTTTGCAGCTTATATAAAAATATGGATGCATCCAGGTACATGCTTTCATCTTTATTGCGCAAACGAAAACCGGTTTCGTAATTCCAGCCGTATTGGGCAGACAGATTCGGATTAATGGAATGGTCTGTAGGTCTTATTTCGGAAGTTGTTGGGGTAGAATACCCCCGGCTAACCGATGCCCTCCATATAAAATCATTGGTTAGCTGGTAAGCAAGAGCAATTCTTGGCATCAGCTGTGGCGTAAAATTCCTGTCGGTATAAGCAGTTTCAACATTTGGAAATATATTCAGGAATTTATAGTCGTAAAAATTAAGACTCAGGGAAGCTTCAACATGGAGTTTTCTATAAATGTCAGCCGCATACCGTGTAAAAAAGAAATGTTGGTTGGTATTGATTTTGTCTAGCGTTTGGGCAGTATCCCGCACGCCTTGTTTATTACCATAATTGTTGATGTTGGCATCGGTTTGCTGCCACTCCATCCCTAAATTGGTTTTCCATTTGTAATTTTTACGGTCATTCCCGGTTAGTTCAAAATAAGTACGGAAGCCGAATGTGCTTTCATACCGGGTTGAATAGTTAGTGATAAATGGGTTTTTAAAATCGACATACGAACCAAAAACCGACAGCACATTGCGCAAATGGTCATTAAAGTGATATTCATTCACCAAGCCGCCAAAAAGCATTTTTTGACAAATCCCAGCCTTTTGTGCAACAGAGCCGGGTATAGTTTTAGTCGACAGCCGTGCCTGCGTCGGGTCGGCCTGGTACTGGCTTAATGTTAAACCACCCGGGGTCTCGTAGCTTAAATCCGAATAAAATCCGAGCAACCGCAATTGATCCCTTTGGTTATAGTTCCAGCTGTTTACCGCCTGGATATAGTGCCTCTGCATATTGCTATGCTGGCGGTATCCGTTATAGCTTTCATACGCCTGGTTTAAATTAAGCTGATAATTGCCAGAGCGTTGCTGTAAAGCGGTGTTTTCATGGACAAGGCCATAGGAGCCCCCGTTTAACCCGGCGGAAACAAAGTTAGAATCCGGCCGATGATTCACGGGGCTTAATAAAACTACGCCGCCCGAGTTTGCACCGAATAAACTACCATCAGGGCCCTTTAATACTTCCATATTATGGATGCTGTTAAAGTCGATGGCATTTAAATACGTATTACCGCCGGCATCCGTAAGCGGGATATCATCATAATAGACTTTTACATCGCGCACCCCGAAAGGAGATCGCAATAAACTACCCCTTATGGATAGCCGGTAACTGCCCGGCGATCGCTCCTCGGCCCTTACGCCGGGTGTGCTATTCAAAACAGAGATAAAAGAATTATCCGGCTGTAAGTTTAACTGTTGCTGGCTGATAACACTTATAGAAGCCGGCACACTTAAAACAGGTTGTTCAGAAAGGTAGGCCTTAACAGTTACCGGCTTAAGCTGTTTTATGGTATCCCTTTTTAAAACAGATGCATTTTGTGCCTTAACCGTTATCGTAATGGCAAAAGTAAAAACTAAGACCAGGTATATTTTTGCCATAGGTTTTGAATGAGGACAACAAAAATAATTATAAATTATAGACAAACATGATGTGACAGCGGTAAAGTGTGTAAAAAGCAGTTTACAATTCATGCTGATGTTACAATGGCGCCCAGCTGTATTATTGACGCACCCTCCAATGCCATTCACCACATTTTTGAAGTATAAATTGTCACATTCAATAAATAGGTTATTTTTGGAAAGAAACTGTTTTTGTAACGGTTAATTTGATGCGGCCAATTCTCCTGAAATTATTTTTTTTAGCTGTTTGTTTTGGATTTGTTTTAGCATCCAATGCCCAAACCTGTAGCGGCAGTTTAGGCGATCCGGTAATTAACCAGAATTTTGAATCGGGGGCAAATCCGGGCGCGCCGTTGGCAGCAGGTATCACTACAATGAATTACACCATTAATAATTGCCCTAATGATGGTGAATATACTATTGCCAACAGTCTTACCGGCTCCGGAAACTGTCATCCTAATACGTGGCATAGTGTAACGTCAGATCATACCGGAAATCCTAACGGTTATATGATGATTGTTAATGCTTCAGAACAACCCAGCATTTTTTTCACGCAAACAGCAAGTGGCTTATGCCCGAATACCACCTATGAATTTTCGGCTTATATATTAAATTTAATAAAGCTTGATGCAAGCGGGTCCGGCGTTAGCGAACCCAATATTACTTTCACCATTGAAACCACAGACGGAAAAATCTTAGCTATCGATTCAACGGGTATTATCCCGCCAACGGGAAGCCCTCACTGGCAAAAAGACTCCGTTTATTTTACGGTACCCGCAAATGTTAATAATGTGGTTGTTAAAATGACCAATATTGCACCTGGCGGTAATGGAAACGACCTGATTTTGGATGATATCACATTCAGGGCTTGCGGGCCAATTATTGAGTCGGGTTTTGCATCAGTCACCGGCTCAACCAGTCAGCGCTTGTGCCAGGGAAGCAGCGCTGATTTTACATTAAAGGCAAAGGTGGTCGGCAACAATAACCCAACGTATCAATGGCAGGCGAACCCAAACGGTAAAGGCTGGACAGACGTTGCCGGCGAAACGAACAATTTTGTTGTTGCAAAATTTACAAATGCTGTTGTGGGGACGTATCAATACCGGCTTGGCGTTGCTAATGGATCAGGTATTTCTAATGTTGACTGCCGCGTTTATTCACTTCCGTTAACAGTTATAGTAGATTCACTTCCGGTGGTGCCTCCCATTGCATCGCAAACGGTTTGCGAAGGATATCCGTTGCATATAACAGCTACCGGGGGCACCAGTTATATTTGGTTGGGGCCCAATGGTAAAACCAGCACGAAAAATCCCCTGGTCGTTAATAGTGTAACCCCGGCTGATGCAGGGACCTATACGGTGCAGGCTGTTTCAGATAAAGGCTGCACATCATCGCCGGTAAAAATAACCGTAAAGGTAGTACCAAAGGTTGTGGCGGTCGTAAGCAGCAACGTTTCGGTATGCGCAGGTGAAAGCACACCGTTAATAGCGTCGGGCGGTTTATATTATAAATGGACACCAGCTACCGGCCTTGACCATGATGACATTCCCAATCCTGTTGCAACACCGCTGCAGACAACTACCTATGCGGTTAATGTTAGTAATAATGGCTGCAATGACGATACCAAATCAATAACCGTTATTGTAATTAAAAACCCGATTGCCAATGCAGGCGGTAATAAAGTAATATTTGAAGGTCAGTCGGTTAAGTTAAACGGAACAATAAAGGGCGATTCAATTACGAGCTATTCATGGACACCAGCTACCGGGCTCGATAACCCGGCATTGCTTACCCCTGTTGCCAGCCCTACTGATGATATTACCTACACTTTGACTGTTACATCACGGGATTGCGGCATTGCCACCAGCAGCGCTTTTGTGAGGGTTTATAAAAAAATTACCATTCCGAACGCATTTTCGCCAAATAATGACGGTATAAACGATTACTGGACAATTGACGCACTGGTAACCTATCCGGAAAGTTCAATTATGGTTTTTGACCGTTACGGGCAAAGAGTATATCAAAGCACCGGTTATGCAAAGCCCTGGGACGGTACATTTAACGGAGCCGCATTGCCGCAAGGAACCTATTATTATATGATAGACCTGAAGAACAAAACAGCACAACTAAGCGGCTGGATTTTGATTGTTAAATAACAATTATCTAAACGGGCGCTATTTAAATAAATAATTAAGCCCTGCCTGAAAAAAGGTCGCATTTACTGATGTTGTATTATCAGTTGTTATGGATGACGAAGGAATATAACAAAAGCTTACCTCTATTCTATTGTTAATTGTGATGCCGGCCCTTAGCGGGAAAGCGATCCACAAACTACTTAGCGCCGGATAGTTGTCCTTTATATTATCCGGAAACGATCCGCTGTATTTTGTTACGTAATGATAGTGGTTATAGGAGGAAAAGTTAAGCGCTGTGCCCGCTCCCAGAAACACCTTTATTTGTTTAGCATTGTATAAGTTGTATAAAATTTGTGGCGCAATAGCACTGGTAGTCTGTTTAAAATTTAAAGAGCTTGTTGACTGCGGAGTACCTGAATTTACGGTAACGAAATTATACTGGCTCGTGGTTAATGATAATTCAACTCGAATTAATAATCGCTGTATGCTCTTATTAGGAAAAAGATCAATTCCCGCTGTCAACTTTGGAAAAACACTTGTACCATAGGTAACGCTGTTGTTGCCGGTTGCTGTACCACTTATTTGTGTAAAGCTCAATTTACCGGAATTAGCACCAATGCCGGCAAAAAACCGTGACCCAAAAAGGCTTTTTGATGAAGTATTATCATTTATAACGTTAATGATTTTTACCAGGTCCGGCTCATTATATCCAACCTGCAAAATGCGCTGCTCCAATTGGGTGACATTGGCATATTTTGAAGCCAGATCTTCTAACTGTGAGCGATACCCGTTAACGTATTGTACGGCATTTGAAAGGGTAGGATTGTAGTAAATATGATAAACTAACTCCTCTGGTATTGTTCCACCAGCCTCCAAAAAATAAAAGTGGGTTTTAATATCATCTGTATAACTGTATAAGGTTATATGTTTGCCTGTGGCGATAACCCGTAAAAAAACAGTGTCTGTTAAATAAGTAGTGTCAGGATGCGTTGATAATTTATTATTTTCCACCTGATCCTGACTAATTGGTAATGTAAAACACTGATAATATTCAACGCCGCTTATTTCAAAAGCACGGGTATTTGCTTTTGAAAAAATTTCAATGTTATGGGGTGTTAAGCTGTTCTTAAACCGGATTTCCTTTGGATTTCTATCCCATTCCTTGTAATCAATGACGCCATGCAGCGTGTCGTTTTTTAAGGTAATCACAAAACCGGGTTTGTAATTTGATTGAGCGACTGAATAAAATGGGACAATAAGAGCTACCAATAAGCATTTGTATAAATGAGGCATATAATTCGATTGTGATATGTTTCTGGTGTGGTAAAAATAATTATTTAAACCGATTGGACTAATTCAGACTAATAATAAATAACCCTTTTATTAAAAACATAGATTATTACCGCTTACATTTAAACATGCATCATGAACATCATTTAAAAAGCTCAGATACCATCCGTGATATTGTGATAGGTATGTCTGATGGCTTAACAGTGCCATTTGCTTTGGCTGCGGGTTTAAGCGGCGCTGTCAACTCTTCGGGAATTGTAGTTACCGCGGGTATAGCCGAAATAGTTGCCGGCTCCATTGCAATGGGCCTTGGCGGGTTTTTAGCCGGAAAAACAGAATCAGATCACTATACCTCAGAGTTAAAACGGGAATACGACGAAATTGAGCGGGTGCCCGAACAGGAAAAGGCCGAGGTTAAAGAAGTATTTGCCAATTTTGGATTGTCAGCGGCGTTACAAACTCAGATTGCTGATGAAATGGCAAAAGACAAAGATAAATGGGTTGATTTTATGATGAAATATGAGCTGGGCCTGGAAGAGCCTGAAGCTAACCGGGCGACCCAAAGTGCAATTACCATCGGTATCTCTTATATAGTGGGCGGTATTATTCCGCTTTCGCCCTATTTTTTTGTTGCCGACTCACAACGGGCGCTATACTACTCATGTGCAATAACCATGGTATGTCTTTTTGTTTTCGGGTTCTTTAAGAGCAAGGTTACGGGTCAGCCTGCTGTTGCCGGGGCGTTAAAGGTGTTATTTATTGGTGCCCTGGCTGCAGCTGCAGCCTTTGTGATGGCTAAACTGATTAATGGGGGGAAGATTTGAATTAGTGATTGGAAAAAATTTACGAAGTTTATAAACTTCGTAAATTTGAACGGTTTAGATAATCAGAAAGCAATAAATTTTTCTATCTGCTCATCGGTAAATTTTAGCGTGTCTTTTTCAAAAAGGTTGCTTTGCTCGTTTAATTCCTTTCTGACAGAAGCAATGTGAATCTTTAACGGCATAACATGTAAATGAAGGTAATGACAAACACCGGTAAAATGATCAATGCCACGTATGTTGCCATACTTCCCGGAAGATAAACCAACCAGGGCTGCCTTTTTTTCATAAAAGCTTTCAGGGAAAGTGCAGGCATCAATAAATGTTTTTAGAACGCCGGGAAAGCTGCCGTTATACTCAGGTATTACAAATAAAAACTTTTGTGTTTGGGTAACTATTTGCTGTATCGGTTCAAATTCCTTGCTTCTTTTACCGTATAGGTCACTTTCAATTATGTTTGCAGGCAGTTCAGTTAATGACAATATGCCTGCATCCAACCCTTTCTCTTTCAACCTGTTCTGGTAATATTTCGACAGTTTAAGGGTAGAGCTTCCGGGCCGGTTGGTTGATGAAATTATAGTAACCATGTTGGTGAATAGTGAGTTGTGAATGGCGAATTAATTGGAATGCTGTTTCTAAAAAAGATCACCCCGGCAAAGTAAATAATTAATCAGTTAAATTCTTCCAATAAGTTTAACAATGCCTCTTGCTAATTGATTTAACTATTCACCCTTCACTACTCACCACTCACTTTTTGTTTGTAAATAGGCAAAACCTGTGGATTTCTAAATTATTTAAATATGTATCTTTAGCCCGGTAATATTGTTTTGCGAAGTCAGGAATTGATTCTGTATTTTGTTGGTTACTTAAACCCTTTTATAAAATTTTTAACATAGAAAATGAGTAAAATAATTGCTTTAGCCAATCAAAAAGGTGGTGTTGGTAAAACCACATCGTCCATAAATCTGGCTGCAAGTTTAGCCGTGTTAGAGTTTAAAACATTATTGGTTGATGCAGATCCGCAAGCTAATACTACATCGGGAATAGGGTTTGATCCGCGAAACATCAAGAATAGCATTTATGAATGCATCATCAACAATGTGGATCCGCATGATGCCATTCAAAAAACAGACACACCCAATCTGGACCTGCTGCCAGCCCACATCGACCTGGTAGGTGCCGAAATTGAAATGATCAACCTTAATGACCGTGAATACAAAATGAAAGCGGTACTGAATTCAGTTAGGGAGGAATATGATTTTATTATCATTGATTGCTCGCCATCGTTGGGTTTGATCACTATTAACGCCTTAACTGCTGCCGACTCGGTAATTATTCCGGTTCAATGCGAATATTTTGCGTTGGAAGGATTGGGTAAATTGTTAAATACTATTAAAATAGTGCAATCCAGGCTAAACCCTACATTAGCAATTGAAGGCATATTGCTAACCATGTACGATGTAAGGTTGCGTTTATCAAACCAGGTGGTTGAAGAAGTAAGGAGCCATTTTGAAGAGATGGTTTTTGATACCATTATTCAGCGTAATACGCGTTTAAGCGAAGCACCTAGTTTTGGTATATCGGTAATAATGCATGATGCCACCAGTAAAGGCGCTATAAATTACCTCAACCTTGCGCGCGAAATTTTGCGCAAAAACGGTTTGGTTACTACTGAAGCAGCAGAAAATACAGCAACATTATAACAACAAATGAGTACAGAGAAAAGAAACGCTTTGGGAAGAGGATTAAGCGCATTGCTGAATGATTCTGAAAATGTACACCCTAATAATAAACACAACGTCTCCACAGAGCCGGAAGTAAACGACCTCGGTTCGGTTAATGAAATAAAGTTATCAGAAATTGAAGTTAACCCGTTTCAGCCCCGTACGGATTTTGACCAGGAGGCTTTATCAGAATTAGCTGATTCAATAAAACTGCAGGGTCTTATCCAGCCTATTACTGTAAGGCGGTTAAACGCACACAGCTACCAGCTTATATCGGGCGAAAGACGTTTTCGCGCTTCGAAGCTTGCGGGATTAACCCAGATACCTGCTTATATACGTACCGCCAACGATCAGCAAATGCTGGAAATGGCGCTTATCGAAAACATTCAGCGGGAAAACCTCAATGCCATTGAAGTAGCGCTCAGCTTTCAGCGGATGATAGAGGAGTGCAGCCTGAAACAGGAAGAATTAGGCGAGCGTGTAAGCAAAAACCGTTCGACGGTAACCAATTACCTGCGTTTATTAAAACTACCGCCTGCGGTACAGGCGTCTATTCGTGACGGGCAGCTAAGTATGGGGCATGCCAAGGCACTGATAACCATGGATGATCCGGCAAAACAAATATATTTGCACCAGCATATCATTCAGCAGGGTTTATCCGTTCGTAAAACAGAGGAATTGGTTCGTGATATGCAAAGGTCTTCTGTAAAAAAGGAAGGTAAGCAACCTGAGCCCATATCGTTCCAAATTCAAAAAATACAAGATGATCTGGCATCAAAATTTAGCTCAAGGGTTAAAATTAAAATTGCAAACCAGGGTAAAGGTTCTATCGAAATACCATTTTTGTCAGAAGACGATCTTTCCCGGATTCTTGAAATTATGGACTGGTGAACTAACTCCTGTATTCAGGCAGGTTTTTAAATTAAAACATGTATAAATATTTGCTCTTAATCTGCCTTTTTTTCGCATGTGCATGGAGTGCCCGGGCACAAGTGCCTGATACCACAGTTAAAACGCCGGTAAAAAGCAAGGATACACTGATCTCGACCAGGCGTGATACAGACGTAAGCCGCTCTTTTAAACCAAGGATGAAAAAGGATAAGGTTTTTCATGCCGACACTACGCATAGCCCAAGGAGTGCTGTTTTGCGATCACTGATTTTACCGGGTTTGGGACAGGTGTACAACCATAAATGGTGGAAAGTTCCTGTTATTTATGGAGGCCTCGGCCTTTTGGGATGGGCCGTTGTATTTAACAATACCTATTACAACGAATTTTTAGCGTTATCAAAATACCGTGAGCACGGGGTAACCCCAGGTCCTAAAGATCCATATTATAAAGAGTACAATCTATATATTGCCCAGCCCAACCAGGCGTTGTACGATGCTACCGACGGTTACCGCCGTAACCGGGATCTAAGTATTTTAGGCATTGTAGGTGCATGGGGTATCAATGCAATAGATGCTTATATCGACGCCAAATTTATCAGCGCTTTTACCATTGATAACAACTTAACAATGAAGATTAATCCTGGCGTGCTTAATCAGCCGGTGTATGCATTAAATTCATACAATTCCTATATTCCCGCTATAAAAATTACCTTTACAATCAAATAAATCAATTTTTGTACGAGCCTGCTCAACAATAAGCAAAAAACTATTCTGAAATCATGAAGATCGCATTATTAGGTTACGGTAAGATGGGTAAGATCATAGAAAAGATGGCCATTGATCGCAAACATGAAATCGTATTGAAAATTGGTACTGATAACCAGGATCAACTAACCATCGAAAACCTGCAAATGGCGGATGTTGCAATTGAATTTAGCACTCCGGCAACCGTATCGGGCAATATTGATGTTTGTTTTAAAGCAAATGTTCCGGTAGTAGTTGGTACAACCGGCTGGTATAATCAATTGCAGCAAGTTAAAGAGCAATGTGAACAAAGTAATTGTTCATTGATTTATGCCAGCAATTTTAGCGTGGGGGTAAATGTCTTTTTTTATGTTAACAAGATACTGGCAAAGCTGATGAATAAGTATCCGTATTATGACGTTCAGGTGGAAGAGATCCATCATACACAAAAACTTGACTCGCCCAGCGGTACTGCCATAACCATTGCCGAAGGTATAATTGAAAACCTGGAAGCGAAAAAGGAATGGGCGAACGTATTAACAACCGGCGGCGAGGAAACGGCGGATGAGAACATCAAAAGTAATCAGCTGTTAATAGAATCGCTCCGGATAGAAAATGTTCCCGGTACACACACCGTTATCTATGATTCAGAAGTGGATTCGATTGAATTTAAACATACTGCCCATAACCGTAATGGGTTTGCGTTAGGTGCAATATTGGCCGCCGAGTGGATACAGGAAAAAAAAGGGTTCCACTCGATACAGGACATGTTTGATTTTAGTATATAGATTTTTATCCCCAATATTGTAAAGTATGAACTGGAAATTCTGGAATAGGAAACCTAAACCAAGTAAAAAAAAGAAAAGCGCCACCCGTGAATGGGTTGATGCCATTGTTTTTGCTGTAATTGCAGCGACGCTGATCCGCACATTTTTTATCGAAGCTTATGTGATTCCGACGCCGTCAATGGAAAGATCGCTGCTTGTTGGCGATTTTTTGTTTGTGAGCAAAGTAAATTACGGTCCCCGTACGCCAATGACGCCTATTGCATTTCCGTTTGCGCACCACACCATGCCGCTCATTAATACCAAAGCTTACTGGGATGGCCTTGAATTGCCCTATTACAGGCTGCCGGGATTAAGCAATGTAAAAAGAGGAGATGTAGTGGTGTTTAATTATCCTATGGATGCCGACTCGCCTTTATACCGGCCGGTTGATAAGCGCGAAAACTTTATAAAACGATGCCAGGGCGTACCCGGAGATACTTTAAGCGTGGTTAATGCACAGGTATATGTAAATGGCAAAGCGATGCCAAATCCGCCGGGGGAGCAGATAGATTATAATATTGCTACTACAGGAATTGAGGTAAACCCACAGGTGTTTGACGAGCTGCATATTTCAAATTATGAAGGGAATCCAAATCCTACAATGACTAAGGAAGCCGCTCAAACATTAAAAGGATATTCTAATATCAAATCATTAACGCCGCGCGTTGCTCCAAGAGGCATGAGCGATCCGCAAAGCCCTGTTTATCCAACCAATCCTAACCACCCTGTTGGGTTAATGTTAAACGGCAAACAGCCGGATTATAAGTGGAACGTAGATAACTATGGCCCGATCATTATCCCTAAAAAAGGATGGACGGTTAAGTTAGACAGCATGACCTTCCCGGTTTATGTACGCGCTATCAGGATTTATGAAAACAATAAAGTGACAGTCAACGGCAATGATATTTTTATCAATGGCAAAAAAACCGACAGTTATACTTTTAAATTGAACTATTACTGGATGATGGGTGATAATCGTCATGATTCTGATGACTCCCGGTTTTGGGGTTTTGTACCCGAAGATCATATTGTTGGTAAAGCATTATTTATCTGGATGAGCTGGGATGATAACGCCCCGTTTTTTAGCAAAATTAGATGGAGCAGGCTATTTAACGGGATTCATTAGTATTATTGTCATTATAAGGGGTTAATCCCGAATTTCTCCGCTAGTCCATTCAAATCTTTTACTACGGCGTCCACTAAAGGGATGCCGTTTTTGATTCTTTGGGCTTCCGCTTCCATTTCAGGTTCGCCGGGAATTATTACCTTTTGATCCGGATAAACAGTAGAGGCAGATTTAAAACGGGTTATCCAGTTGTCGAGATGGGATTTAAATTCACCCACCGGCCGGAAACCATCTACCCTCATGGCACCAACAAAATGCCCTATGCCCAAACCCACAGGATCAGCCGGCGGCTCCAGGAAAGCAACAAACGGTGGCACCCATGGACCATAATTAGCACCGGACAGCACTGCTGATAAAATATCAACTGTAGCACTTAATCCAAATCCTTTATGACTGCCATGCTCCCTGTCGCTGCCTAAGGGCAATAGGGAGCCGCCCGATTTAAGCGCATGCGGATCAGTAGTAAAGTTTCCTTCTTTATCCTGTATCCAGCCTTCCGGCACCTGCTTGCCAAGACGTTGTGCTATCTCCAATTTGCCATTGGCCGCTGCGGAAGTAGCCATATCGATTATAACAGGCGGATACTTGCCTGCGGGAAAAGCATAGCACATGGGGTTGGTACCCAATAACCGCTCATTAGAAAAAGTGGGCGCCACCAACGGGCTTGCGTTTGTCATGGCAAAGCCGATCATGTCTTTTTCAACGGCCATTATTGTATGGTACCCAGCTATCCCAAAATGGTTGGAGTTACGTACCGACACCCAGCCGGAGCCATATTGCTCTGCTTTTTGGATAGCCAAACGCATGGCAAACGGGGCAACCACCAGTCCTAAACCCGCATCACCATCAACGGTTGCGGTGGTGGGTGTTTCGTGTACAATGGTTATGTTGGGGCAGGCGTTGATCCGCTTGTTTTCCCATAAGCGCACATACCCGATCAGGCGGGCCACCCCATGCGAATCAATACCGCGTAGATCGGCCTTTAACAATACATCAGATGCCAGCGCAGCATGTTCATCGCTACAGCCCATGGAAAGAAAAATATTTTGGGTAAAAGAGCGGAGAACAGATTCAGAGATTAGCATGTGCAAATATAACGGTCAGGGTTGACGAAGTTTTTAAAACTTTGCAAATCTCTTATTATCAAAGTTGTGATCTCTGCAGCGATAGTAACACCTTATTGGACCGATATTTCTCTTATTGCATTAGCATCTGCCACAAATACATTTCCCAAAGCGTCCACAGCTATGCCGGTAGGAAAACCAAAACTAGCTTTACTAACTATGCCATTAATCAGAGCAGCATTATTTGTATTACCCGCAACAGTAGTTACAATGCCGCTGGCCGTAATTTTCTTAACAGCTAAATTACCAGTATCTGCAATATAAAAATTGCCCTTATTATCAATAGCAATCCCTTTCGGGTTGCTAAATCCTTGTCCATCAGCACTGCCCGCAACAAATTTTGAAACGATATTTTGTGGAGTTATTTTCCATATGAGACCATCAGTTATAAATAAATTGCCAAAGTTATCCAAAACAATGCCGTAAGGACTCACGATTGAAGTGGAATTGGGTCCGGCAATGGCAGTAATGTTCCCATCAGCAGTAACTTTTTCGACTAAGTGATTGGCTTTATCAGTAATATATAGATTGCCAGATCCATCAACCGTTATTGCTGTGATCATTGGATATCCTATAGATAATCCGGCGTTTAAGTGAGTTGCTATTGTTGAAACGGTGCCATCTGGAGTGATCTTCCTCAATAAATAACTGTCTCCTATGAATACATTACCTTGCTGATCAACCGCGACAGCTGTTGGATCCTCGAATGTTGCAACTGAAGCTGTACCGTCTGTGTTGCCTTGTTTACCGCTGCCTGCAAGTGTTGTCACTACCGCCTGCGGTGTAATTTTCCGAATAACAGTATTGCCCTCATCTGCGGCATATAGATTACCATTTTTATCAATTGCCAGGCCGGCCAATGAATTAAACCTTGCATTTTCACCTGTTCCGTTTGCGGTACCGCCTTGAAACATATTGCCAGCAAAGGTAGTGACAACCAAAGAAGGTTGATAGGTAAAAACCGGACCTGCTGTGGTAACACCGTTAACCTTAACTGTTATGTTTCCTGTACCAGCTGCTAAAGGCACATCTGCATATATTTGCGTAGACGAATAGCTCTCAATAGTTGCAGCTTTACCATTAAAATAAACCTGGTTGCCATTAAAAGTTGTACTAAATCCTGTTCCTGTAATTATAACCATGGAATTATATGGCCCTTGTAAAGTATTTAGTGACGCAATGGTTACCGATGGTTGCGTATTTTTGGGCGTTGGGTTAGAGCCGCTTTTAGAACAGCCAGACAGTAAGCACAATGAAAAAAGAGCAACTTTGAAAAAAATTTGAGTTTTAAAATCGGTCGATTTCATTTGTAGGATAAGGTTGTAAAGTAGAATTAACTTTGGTATAGATAATTTACTTCTCTTTAAGTTGATAACTATTCAATAATATTATTGACGTCAGCTTTTTTGTCAGTACAAGGAAACTTAAACCACAGCCGTTCAGTTTTTAACACGAACCGTAAGTTTTAATCCAGTTGCTTCAAAATTTCAAGGCCTCTATCCCAATCTCCAAAACCGGATCCAACATTAATATGGCCGGCATCACCGACGCTTATAAAGCCGCTGCCCCAGCTGTCCGCAAATAGTTTAACACGTTCGGTGGTTACATAAAAATCATTTGTGCTTCCAACTACGATTGATTTAAACGGTAACTTAACAAGTGACATAGGGGTGAACCCTGTTGTTCCTGGAGGGTATGTATCCGCTTCGGTGTCGGCGGGTGCAACCAATAATGCGCCTTTTATAGCAACGTTATATTTTTGTGCCCAGTAAACGATAGTAGTACAGGCCAGGCTATGCCCAACCAATATTACCTCTAATGGATTATGTTTCTTTACTTCATTGTTGATGTTTTCTATCCAATCCG